>CAPYQR010000020.1:1947-16426 GCA_948742005.1 uncultured bacterium | reverse complement strand
GTATTGATATTGCCTGTTTTTCCTGCTTCTTCGCGTGCTTCTTTTTTTGCTTTTCTTAAAGCGCTTTTTTGAATAATAGCAAGCTTTTTATCAATTTCATTAACGCTAATTTCAAAATAAAAAGGATGAACGGAATCTTGATAAGAAATGATATCATAAGAATCTTCAGGATTCGGAATATCGTATTTATCAATTAATTTTGTTGTATCTTTTTGCAATTTTTCAGATGTTGTCCTGTCATCAAAAAACTGCATCAAGGTAGGTTTACTTCTATCGTATTTAGGGCTGTTTGGAGGATTAATAAGCTTAATTCCCGTGTGTTGATATGCTGTTTCACTTTCAGGAATTACGCCCAGAGCAGGGTTTCTATCCATTTTCAACATATATCTGAAAGGAGATTCCTCACCCCATTTTAAAACATGCTGAACAAGGGGAGATTGCAAACTTTGAGAAGTAAAAGCTCCGTCTGCAATGTAACCTTTGCCTTTTTTAAACAATTCAAAATTTAATTCTTTAAAATCTTCAATATTTGTACATTGATACTGATTATTAGGCCAGTATTTATGAGGAGAAGTCGGGTCAGCTCCGATATCGGGAGTTGAGAGTATATATTTTACTCCCTCAAAAAAACCTTTTTTTAACAGTATTGTCAAGCCTTTTAAACTTCCGCCAAGTTTATTGAAGTGGTTTCTTCTAAAATTTCGTTTTACCGGAGTAAGATTTTCACAATCTATTCCATCGGAATCAACAAAAGAATGGCGCGCTGAACCGCTGTCGGGAGTAATTCCGAAAGCATTTCCGATTTCTATAATATTTTTTTCAACGCCGTTTAATTTAACTTTTTTAAAAGCATCAAGCACGGTTCTTTCGCTGCCGTCTTTAGATTTTATTAAATATTCGTAACCGAGCGCTTCAATTCCTTTTTCCCTAATTTTATCCTGGGGAAATTCAAGAGTTGTTTTATCTCTGAAAGGAATTATGGCAGTCGCTTTTGAAATATAGTTATTGGATTTTTTCTGACCGTTTTCGTTTGTTTCATGTACAAGCAGCGAAAGAACAAGATGAACTTCTTCATCGTGTTTGTGTGACGGGGTGGAAAATCTAAAAACCTGTTCGTTTTTAGCATTCAAATCACCTTTTGCGCCTTTGAAGTTTATTTGTTTATCATTTTTGTTTTGTACTTTTTTGATAGAAAAATCCATAACTCAGTCCCTTTATTGTTTATTTCCCGAAAAATCAAGTTCTGTAACTTTTAATTCAGGGCTTGTTGTTTAAATACGTTTTCAGGTTTTGCCAAATTTTCAATTTCAGCATCATCAATCTCGAATACACAGGCTCTTGAAGTTCCTAATTCAACATTAATCGAGCCGTTTTGATTATTTTGTATTTTGCATTGTTCGCCGTATTGAGGCATTAAATTGCTGAATTTTTGTTCAGGTTTTAATCCAGGTATTTCTATTGTTCCGCCGATTGTTCTGTTAACATTTCTGTTTCCTATAAACAACAATGTTTTGCCGTCTTTATGTCTTGCAAAAGCGATAATTTCAGGATTATTGGTTTTGAGTTTAATGAACGAACCTTTTGTAATTACATCTTTTGCATTATCCATAACAATTTTTGTATTTGAATTTGCATTTAATTTGTTATATTCATTGTTTCTAAGTGCAAAAGCCGATTTTACAACATTAGCAATTTCAGGACATTGTCCGCCGGGTTTTCTTGAATAGTTGAAAATATCCATTCTGCCTGTGTGAACTGTACATTCATGGTTATCTGTTTCAGTTTCTGCCACTTTTGCATGGTCATAAGGGAAAATATAGTAATCGCCCGTTTGAACGCCGTCTGTCATATAAGGATTAACCTGCGGAAGCATGCTTTGAAGAATTGTTGTAAACATTACCCAGGGAGCACCGCCATAGAGCATCGGAGAAGAATCGTCATGGGTTGCAAAAGAACCGATTAAAGATTTAGGACCTACGCTTTGTGCGATTTCGTTATTCAAATCGATATTTTCTTTTACATATTCATACAATTGGTCTGCTTTTGTCCAATCGTTAAAAATGTGATATTGACCATAATAGCTGTCAAAACCAACTTCTAACAATTCTTTGGGTCTGTCATAGGGCATATTTAATTGCGGAGAAGCATCTTCATGGGTATATGTTTCTGCTAACCAGCCGAAATTCGGGTCAAGATTATGAGAATAGTTAATTATAACATTCCAAAACTCAACCGGTTTCGCCCTGCCGACATCTGCCCTTATTCCGTCAAAACCTAATTTTACACACATATCTACGTATTTTTTGTGCATATCTAAAAGTTCTTTGTTTAATTCACGGTTTTGTTCATTGATAAACGGCTTAAACATTCTAATATCCTGCCAGCCTTGCGGAACTTTTTCCTTGCCGTCTGAATCCACTGCCATCATTTCGGGATGTTCTTTAGCAAAGTCGATACTTCCACAGGAAGGCAAATCAAGCATGACTTTGATTCCGCGTTTATGACATTCATCTAATAAATAAGCACATTGAGCAAAAACAACTTCAGGGTCATTTCTGTCCATTTTTACAAGGTCTTTACCTGTGAATTGTTTATAAATTTTTTCAATTGCTTGTCTTACTTCAAATGGAGGATTTTCATCAACCAAATTAGGATCAAGGGTTAGAAAATCTTTCGGAGCATACAAAGAGCCTGCTGTTCCCATTGCGTTAATTTTTCCTGTCGGATGAATAGGAAGCATGTGCAAAGTATCAAAACCGAGATTTTTAATTTCATCTAATCTTCCGACTGCATTAACAAAACTTCCTCTGATTTCATTCCCCTGGATAAGTTCGTTGCCGTCTAAATCCTGAGCGTTCATGGTTCTGGGGATAACTGCTAAAATTTTTGCTTCATTATGAGTCAGAGCATGTTTTAAATCGTTTTTATATCCCGAAACACGTCTTTGAGCTTCGGTTACGCCGATTTCATGCGTTTTTTGAATATGAGAAGAACGATTTTTAATCATATTCATCAGCGCAGGGCTTACAAACCTTTTTTGCTGAGCAATTACGGTTTGAGTCAATTGCGGATTATATGTTTGATTAGGCATTTGCGGGAAAACATATCCCGATTGGATTTGTACCTGCTGCGAGGGTTGCTGAACAGGCCGATATAAAGGTTGAATCGGCTGATAAAAGTTTTTTGAAGAATTAATTGAAGCATTGTAATCCATTATTCAGCCTCTTTCTTTTTATTTTTTGGGTATTCTTTGCTGATATTTCCAAAAAACGGTTGTGCAAGCAAAGTTACTGCGACCAAAGCTATTGTCATTGGAACAAAAATTGATTTCCAATTTTTATTATTTAAAACTTCTTTTGCATAAGACCTTACAAGTCCTGAAATACCTGTAATTGCAGCATTATCTTTAGGAGAAGTTCCGGAACTTATCAAATTTTGCAAGAAGCCGTTTTTAATTTCGGACATAACTTTTTCATCAATTTTTTTGTCTTCAAGGTTTTTAAATTCGTCCAATGTTTTGAAATATTCTTTTATTTTATCAATTGTAAGTTCGGAAATTGAGATTTTTTTTGTTTCTAAATATTTTTCTAAATCTTTCTGTCTTTCTTTAGAATGAAGCATTAATGTCAATTCGCGCATTAATCCTATTTCTGTTCCATAATGTTTAGCATCATAAATTACAGATTTTAAATCAGCATAAGCATCCGCAGGAAGTTCTACTCTTGAAGCATCCATTGCAACAGACCCCTCATAAACCAGTTCTCTTGCAATTTTTGCCCACTCTTGAGGACGTAAATCAAGATATTTATACCCTTTTTTATCCATTAATTCTTTAGCTTCCTCAGATAAAACCAAACCTTTGTCGATAAGGTCTTTTTCAAAATCTTGTGATGCAATATATCTTTCAAAACCTGCGGTGATAAGATTTCTTGCATTAATTGATTGAATATTTGTTTTTGCAACATCCATAAAGTGATTTATGTTACTTTTAATTGAATCAGCCAAACCGGAATTAAGTTCAGCATAGATTTCATTTTTAGCATTTCCGTCAAGTCTGCTTATTTTGTCAATATTATCTTTATAGACAAATGCATCAATCATTTTATTTAATAATGTTTTATCATTGCCGTTTGAATTTTTTAATACATTTATATATTCTTGACGCATATCATCAAACAAGACTGTTAATTCTTCTTTGTATTCTTTATCGTCCATTCCTACAAATCTTTGATAGAATTTACTTAAAATTTCAATAGAATCAGAATTTCCTGTGTCAAGAGCGGAATTTTTAAGCTTGCCTAATTCTTGTTTTGAAAAATCAGCTTGTTTAAATAATTTAGCCATTGTATTTCTATAAATTCTTGTAAATACAGATTCGTCTTTTGAACCTGCAACGCGATTCAAGGTTTTTGCGTAAACTTTTAATTTTCCGCGTATTGAAGAAATTATATTTTCGTTGTAATCCTTGATTGTTTCAAAGAAAGGAGCATCGTTAAGTTTTAATTGAGCGTTTGAAATTAATTCTTGAATTTGCGTTGCGGTTTCTTTATCATCTCCTGCCTTTGAAGCAAACATTTGAGCCAGATTTTTAATTGTTTTGTTTTCAGCAGGCAATGCCTTAAATTCTTTAACGACTTCATCAAAAGCATCATTTGAAAGTTTTGCTTTTAAATCCTTAGAAGCATCAATTACATCAGAATCAACTCCGAAAATATTATCAAAATCATCTTTTGTTTGAGCTGCGAGTTTTGAAAATGATTCTTTTAATTTTTGTTCAAAATCTTGCGCATTTTCTTCAATTAAAGAAGTTTGTTTTCTGACATTTTTCAATTGTTCCGAAGAAATATTTAAAGTTACTCCTTGAATCGGTTTAAGATCATCAGGATCTTTAAATACATCAGAAAAATTCATGTTTAATTGAGAAGCAATTTTCTTTAACCCTTCATCATCAAGATTATCTTTATATTGAGTGAATAAATCGTTAAGTTCTTTTTGATTTTTTACAATTTTAGGTGCATAGCCAAGAGTTTCGTCAAGATTATTCATTTCTTTGACAGATTTTTTAAACCCATGGTCTATAACGGCATTTTTAACATGAGGCTCAACCGCATCTCCTATAACCGCAGTCATTAAAGGAGTTGCAAAGCCTGCTGTTGCCATCCAAAGAGTTCTGTTTTGAAGCGCAGTTTTTTGCATTTTGCGCATTATTTTTTCTTTGCCGTTTTCGCTGTCATAATCAATTCCCGAACGTTTTGCATATTCTCTTAGTTCATTATCAGAAAATACATCCCAGGGTAAAAATTGATTATCAAGGAAAAAGTCTTTCTTTTCACCTTGTGCGTTTATATATTTCTGGTCAATTTTGAATCCGTGAACCAATCTTGCAGGAAGATTAATAAAGAATTTTGGCCAAAGAGGCATCATTGAAAGAAAAGTTGCACCTCCCAAAAAGCTCATAATTGAGCTTGTTTTTGTTTTAGCATGAAATGCTAAATAAGCCGCAATTAAACCTGCGCCCGCTTTTAAGCCAAGGTCGTTTATTCTTCCCAGGCTGTTATCGCTAAGTTTTCCTGTTTTTACCGCAGTAAAGAAATTTTTACCGTCTTTAAAAACATCGCTGACAGAACTTGCCGCCGCCTGCAGGGGATTCTGGCGGACAAGTTTAGCTTTTGATTCGTTTGGCTTAACATCATTAGCGCGTTTTGTCAATTGCTGATAAACTTTTTCATGATGATTTTCGTTTTGTTTATTTTGTTGTATTGTATTTGCCAAAATCGGGCTTCTAAGTGGGCTTACGTTTGTCATTAGCACACCTCATATTCTTTTTTAGTGTCAACTTGAGATTTCATAGGATCAGGATTTCTCTTAAAAGCAATTGTTGGGATTAACCAGGTTAACAATGTTGCAACAACGCTTCCAATCATCAAGGCTTTGCCTCCGTGTTTTGTTACAAGGTTTCTGTCTGTTCCTTGCCATAATTGTACAAAAGATTCAGCAAAAGCTTTTGTTAGGCCTGTTAAGTTTCCTTTTAAGTTGCCTATATTAAATTTTTTGTCAGAAAATATTTTAGACGGCTTCATATCTTTGAAACCTTTTTGAAAACCAAACGCAACACCGCAAGCAGCAGGAATATACTGCATGATATTTTCAAGCGCGGTTGTTCTTGTTTTTAATTGTTTAATTTTAGGACCCATTGTTTGTCCCGGAGCGTTGAGAGGTTCTTTAAAACCTGCTTTTTTGGCAATTTTATCGTTATACCAGAAAATATTGTTATGGACTAAATCGGAATATTTATCCAATAAATCGCTTCTATAAAATGTCGGTGAATCAAAAACTCCAGGGTATTGAACTCTTACAAGTCCTTCTTCTTGTCCTTGTTCGGGTAATTCATTTATTTTTTTAAGATATTGCAAGTTTAAATTAACGCCTGTTGAAGCATGGATTAAAGTACGCGCAAGTTTTTTAGACGCCCATTTGCCGATGCCGTACATAACAACGCCTGCACCGACCCCGCGCGCAACGGAATTTGCTTCCATTTTATCTGCAAAATTGAAAAACTTGTTTGCTCCTTTGTAAGTTGAAAACATTAACACGCTTCCGATTAGATACGGAACCATGCCTAATGAAAGATATTCATAAAAGTCGCTGTTTTTTGAACCTTGAAATCCTTTCGGGAAATAAGTAAAAATATCATTTGTTAATTTGTGTGCACCTGCTTTAATTCCTGATAAAGGACCTTGTTTGTGGATATGGGTTTCGTTTTCGTAAAAATTTTTCTTTTTTTCTTCTTTTGAAACGTAATATCCGACTTTTGGCAGATTATCAACACTTGGACTTTTAATTTGTTGCATTTTCACCCCAAACAACTTACATATATATAAACACTGCTAAATTGCTTTTTTTGCCATTAATTTTAAATATTCTTAACATATTTTAATAATATTAATAACCGTAAAATGTACACCTAATCAACATTTCAGGCTCTGACAATATCATAGATTTATAGCTGAATCGAATATTTATCCTATTGCATTTATTAGTGTAAATTATATACAATAATAATATGAACCAAGGCTTTTTTCAATTTAACAATTCTATTATAAATGAAATATCAAATTTTGCTACATCCACTTTTGATTTAATCTTTTTATCAGGACAAAAAGGATGTGCCAAAAGCGAAACTGTTTCTAAGATTATACCTGATTTAGAAAAAGATAATCTTGTCTTTTCGCATTTTTGTTTTGAAAACACCGTGATAAATGATTTTTTGCTTAATTTTTACGATGCTTTAAGAACATTTTCACTTGCTCAAAAAATATCTTTAAAAAAATTTACAACTGACAATTTTCAAGATAAAGTCAGTCATTATTTCAAAACAATTAATACAAACTGCATTATAATCGTTGAAAATTTTGAATGTGTTGAAAATAACCTTGAAATAATCAATTTTTTAGCACATCTTGCAAGCTTTACAAATGTTAAAATTATAATCCTTTCAAGAAATTCACAAAAAAACCTTTTCCGCTTTAAACCGATAAAAGTTCAAACTCTTACTCTAAACCAAATTTCAAAAGAGGATTTTAAAGAAAAACTCTCAATTTTAACAAATCCTTTAAATGACGAAGATAAAGAAAAATTTTATAATATCACACAGGGGCTTGAATTATATCTTAAAATGTGTGCAAAATACTGTTCCACAACAGGCGTTGCTCTTTTGGATTTAATTGATGAATTTGAACGTAAAAACGTGAATTCATTTCTTTCTTTTGAAGAATTTATTGTAACAAAATTCACAGCCCTTATTCCAAACGCTTATCAGAGCCTTTTTCGTATGCTTTGTGTTATTAATCATCCTGTGAGCAAAGCTTTTTTAAAACAATACAATTTAGGCGACATCTCGCAGATTGATTACCTTTCAAATAATTTTCTGGTAAGTTTTTTCAGAGATGAAATTTATGTTAAAGATTATTTTAAGCAATATATTATTAAAACTTTTTCACTTCAGGAAAAAATTTCAAGATATAAAACAATTTTGGATATTTACGAAGAAGAATTAACAAAAAGCCCGAAAGACAGACTTTTAAGATTATCAAGGGAATCAATAAGAAAAGAAATTGAGATTTTTCAAAGTTTAATTCCGAGTATTTCAACTTCAAATTCTTCAAAAAATCTACCTTATTTAGGTTTAACAAATTGGGATGATAAAAACAGAGAATTAAAACCAAAATCCAAACTGGCGGCAAAGCTTGAAAAAATAAAAGAAAGAAAAAGTCTGTTATCAAAAGAAGATAAAGAGCGCCTTATTTCAAAAAGATTAGAAGACAATAATCAAAAATCTTTAATAAAAGAAAATCAAGAAAAAAACAAACAATTTATAATAAACCTTATTAATACATCCAGAGATTTAGCTTCAAAATATAAATACAACGAAGCAATTTCAGAACTTTTAAGAGCAAAAGACCTTGATTTCGAGCTTGAATTTCGAATTGAAATTTTAGAATTAATTGCAAAAAATTATGAAATTTTAAACGAACTAAACTTGGCGCAAAAATGTTATACAGAAGCTCTAAAATGCGCAAAAACAACTCAGGATTCAAGAAAAAGCAAAATAGAATTTAATATCGCTTTAACAAACAAAAAATTATTCAAAATTGAAGAAGCAAAAGAACAATTCGAGCAAATTGCATACGACACAACAAATTCGCTTCTTTATCGAATTAAATCTTTTATTGAACTGGGCGAAATTTTAGAATCAAATTCAAGAATACAAGAGGCAATTAAACAATACGAAAGAGCAATAGCATTATCAGAGGGCAAAAACAAAGAACTTGCCTGCAAAAGCTATTACAGGCTTGCAGTTTTGTATGATGAAAATTCGCAAAACGAAAATGCTGTTAAATATTACCAAAAAAATTATTTAACAAGTTCTGAAAAAAATGAAAACAAATATTATTCAATCTCGTTAACAAATCTTGCTCAAATTTGTATTGAATCTTCAAAATACAAACAGGCAAGCGAATATCTAAAACTGGCACTTCAATTTGACAGCGAAAATCAAGATTTTGAAAATATGTATTTTTCACAAAAAGAATTAGCAAAACTTTATTCAAAATTAGATGAAACTTTATCACTAAATTATTACAAACAAGCTCTTTTAAGTGCAGAAAAATTGAATGATAATTTTAAACGCGCTCTTATTTATTTTGAAATAGGAGAATTCAACTATGACAGAGAAGAAGATGAAAAAGCTCTTGTGAATTTTTTAAATGCTAAAAGTTTCTTGGAAAATAACCCTTATGATGAAAATTTAGCAAGAATTAATTCAAGAATTAAAGATATTAAAATAAGGCTGGATGAAATTACTTTTAATTTAATTATGGAAAAATACAGTCATGATTAGCAAAAAAGAAATTGAAATTTTAAAAAAAGAATTCAACTTAAATCTTGATGACGAAATAATTTTGAAGTTCAATTTATGGGAAAAAATATTTACGCAATATAACTGTCATACAAATTTAATGAGCAAAAATGATATTCTACAGCTTTTTGAAAAACATGTTTTTGATTCACTTGCGATTTTAAAATGGGATAAATTTTTTGATTCAAGTTCCAAAAATCCCGATAAAAAAGTCATTCTGGATGTTGGTACAGGGGGCGGGTTTCCATCAGTAATTTTAGCAATTGCACTTTTTAATAATCCTGATTTTAAAATCATTGCAAACGATTCAAGAATCAAAAAAATTAATTTTATTAAAGAAATAAAAGAAAAGCTAAACCTTGAAAATTTAGAAATTCTTTATTCAAGAATTGAAGAAGTTGAACCTTTAAATGTTGATTTAATTGTTTCGCGTGCTGTTGGAAAAATGAAAAATGTTTGGGAGTTGTCTAAAAAACACCTTAAAAACAAAGGATTTTTTGCAATTTACAAATCAAAATTAACAAACGAAGAAATTAAGGAATTTAATTTTAAAGACGGTTCAAATTTTGAAATAATTAATTATAATCTTCCTTTAAGCGAAATTTATGAAAGAAATTTAATTATTTTTCAAAATTAAAAAACTGCCCTATAAGGGCAGAAAGTCGGGTATAAGCCGGATTCTGTAATGAGATAATTATCTGTCTTGTGCGTTTTTTTGTGCAAGTTTGTTTAATTTAAACAAAACGGAAACAGCGCCTCTTGCAAAGTCAAACTTGCAGTCGTCCGGGGTTTACCTAGCCTGATATTTCACAATATCAGCGGTGGGCTTTTACTCCGCCGTTGCACTTGTACACCTTTTACTCCTGTGGGTATTTCGCCATTTGTTCACTATCGCTTTCGCTGTCGTTCACAAGCTCAATATCCTACGTCGCAGTTGCTTAGTTTCATTCGCTTGATAAAATCAAGCGAATTGGAAACCTCAAAGATGTAACCTTCATTTCTGTGGCACTTTCCTCGCCCTCGCGGACACTTGGATTTCCCAAGCGGATTGCTGTTTTGACTGTCCGGACTTTCCTCACTGCCTGTTTGGGTTGGGGTATGGACTTCGCAACAGCCCGCCGCCTCATCAGCGCCGTGCGGTTGCTTCGCACACCTTTGCCCTCATCTGCGTTCACCAAGCGCAGTCGCGCTAGGTTCGCTTGATTCAGGTAGCGCAATTATCAGCCGACTTTTTTTTAAATTTTAGCATAAAAAATATCGCCATTAAACAATCGGCGATATTTTTTAAAACTGATTTTTGATGGAAACAATAACTCAAAAACTAAACAAGCCCCAAAACCTTTTTGTACCACGAAAAAGTTTCTAATTCTAATCCGTTGAAAGTTGTTTTCAAACATTGTTTTTTCAAATAATGTTGAAATTCATCATTGAGTTTTGTTTTAAAAGAAGTTTCAACTTCCTTTTTTTGTGTGGTAGAAGACATGGCACGACCTCCTATTTAAGCTAACAACCTAACATTTTCAATCATTATATCATAAAAAGATTTTTTTTAAAGTATTGTAACGAAAAATAGCACAATAGTAGTATAAACTCAATAGAATTAATATTCTACGGTCGTAATATATTGTAATGTTTCTTAACAGCAAGGTGAAAAACGGCAATTTTTTAGGAATAATCTAAATCTGGCATGCCATTTTTTCAAGATAAGTTCCGTATCCGTTTTGTTTATATTTTTTTGAAATTTTTCTTAATTTTTCCTTTGTTATAAATCCCATTCTGCAGGCAACTTCTTCAATTGAAGCGATTTTCATGCCTGTGTTTATTTCCATTGATTGAACAAAATTTGCCGCCTGCAAAAGGCTTTCAAAAGTTCCTGTATCAAGCCAGGCAAAGCCTCTGCCTAAAATTTCAACGGTTAAATTATCTTTTTCAAGATATATTTTATTCAAATCCGTAATTTCTAACTCCCCGCGAGCAGAGGGTTTTAAACTTGATGCGTATTCAACAACATTTTTATCATAAAAATATAATCCTGTAACCGCGTAGTTTGATTTAGGGTTTTTGGGTTTTTCTTCAATTGAAATTGCCTTATTATTTTTATCAAATTCAACAACACCGAATCTTTCAGGGTCTTGCACCTGATAGCCGAAAACAGTTGCGCCTTTTGTCCTTTTACCTACTTCTTTTAACATTGATGAAAACCCGAAACCATGGAAAATATTATCCCCTAAAATCAGCGCTACCGGTTCATTTTGAATAAAATCTTTTGCAATTAAAAAACTCTCCGCAATCCCCTTGGGGACTTCTTGAACAGCGTAGGAAAATTTAACCCCGATTGAAGAACCGTCACCTAAAACTTTTTTAAAGTTATCACAATCATAAGGGCTTGTAATTATTAAAATATCACGGATTCCTGCAAGCAAAAGCGTTGTAATCGGATAATAAATCATTGGTTTATCATAAACCGGCAATAATATTTTAGATATCGGTAACGATGCAGGATAAAGCCTTGAACCTGCACCTGCTGCAAGAATTATACCTCTCATTTTCGTCCTTTATGTTTTATTTCTTTTTTTCTTTTGTTTCTTTTTCTTCCGCCTGAACATCTTTTGCTTCTTCTGCTTGTTTTGCGCCTGCAGGTTTATTTTTTGCCGCTATTTTTTCTCTTACCTTTGTTTCAATTTCATTTAAAATATTAGGATTTTGTTCTAAGAATTCTTTTGCTTTTTCTCTTCCTTGTCCTAATTTTTCATCATTATAACTAAACCATGCACCTGCTTTTTTTATAATATCAAAATTAACAGCAACATCGATAATATTTCCAAGAGCACAGATACCTTTTCCATAAATTATATCAAATTCTGCAACTTTAAAAGGCGGTGCTACTTTGTTTTTCGCTACTTTTACACGGACTCTGTTTCCGATATCTTCGTTATCTTTATTTTTAACACTATCACATCTTCTGATATCCAAACGAACAGAAGAATAATATTTAAGCGCGTTTCCGCCTGTTGTTGTTTCAGGATTACCGAACATTATTCCGATTTTTTGTCTTAATTGGTTAATGAAAATCACGGTTGTATTTGTTTTTGCAACAACTGCGGTTAATTTCCTTAATGCTTTTGACATAAGCCTTGCTTGAAGCCCCATTTGCTGGTCTTCCATTGCTTTTTCAATTTCTGCTTTTGGAACGAGTGCTGCAACCGAATCAATAACGATAATATCAATTGCGCCCGAGCGCACAAGTTCTTCTGTGATTTCAAGAGCTTGTTCACCTGTGTCGGGCTGTGAAATAAGCAATTGGTCAACATCAACCCCTACGTTTCTCGCGTATTCAGGGTCAAGCGCGTGTTCTGCGTCAATATATGCTGCGATTCCGCCTTTTTTTTGCGCATTTGCAACAATGTGCTGCGCTAAAGTAGTTTTCCCCGAGGATTCAGGACCATAGATTTCAATAATTCTTCCCCTCGGAACTCCGCCGATTCCTAAAGCAATATCAAGCGCTAAAGCTCCTGTCGGGATACATTCGCAATCAACGCTTGTTTTGTCACCAAGACGCATGATTGAACCTTTGCCGAAATCTTTTTCAATTTTATCTAATGCCATTTTTAAGGCTTTGTTTTTGCCTTCCTGAATAGCTTTTTCATTATTATCTACGGTTGATGCACACATAAAATTTTCCTCGCTTCCCTAATATTGATTTATATTATATAATAAAAGTTATGAAAACTCTAACACTTAACAATTTTGAAATAGGAAAAGATAAATTAACGATTTTTGCAGGTCCTTGCGCTATGGAAAGCGAAGAAATCTGCTTTGAATCGGCACAAAAGTTAAAAGAAATTACAAAAAAACTCAATATTAATTTTATCTTTAAAACCTCTTTTGATAAAGCAAACCGCTCTTCTTTAAAATCCTATCGCGGGCTTGGGCTTGAGCGCGGGCTTAAAATTTTAGGCGAAATTAAAGAAAAACTAAACATCCCGATTGTTACAGACATCCACGAAGCACCACAAGCGCAGATTGTGAAAGATGTTGCAGATGTTATTCAAATTCCTGCATTTTTATGCAGACAGACGGATTTATTAATTGCCGCAGCTAAAACGAACAAAATCGTAAACATTAAAAAAGGACAGTTTTTATCCCCCTATCAAATGAAATCAATCGCACAAAAAGTAATTGATTCGGGTAATGATAAAGTTTTAATAACAGAACGCGGCACAAGTTTCGGCTACAATAATCTTGTAGTTGATATGAGAGGAATTCAAATAATTCAAGAAGATTTAGGCTATCCTTTAGTTTTTGACGCCACGCACAGTGTTCAAATCCCCGGCGGACACGGCGGAAGTTCCTCAGGTGAGAGAAAATTTGTTCCGGTCCTTGCAAAATCAGCAATTGCAGCTGGTGCTAAATGTCTTTTCTTTGAAGTTCACCCTGACCCTAAACATGCTCTTTGTGACGGAGATAACATGCTTCCACTGGATGCTTGCGAAGAAACTTTTGATATTTGCAATCAGATTTTTAAGTTGGTAAACTGATTTATTTTTTACTAATACTTGTCAAATATTCATTCAATTCTTTGATTCTTGATGCTGCAAAAGCAGTCATTTCATCTGATTCATTATTTTTTGCTTTTAATTGCATGAATTTTTCATAATTTTTAACGGCATCTTTATAGCTTTCGCTGTTATCAAGGTCAACCGCTAAGGAATAATAAGCACTTGCGAATTCGGGGTTTTTGGAAATTACGGATTTATATTGAACCATTGCTTCTTGTGGTTTTTTGAGTTCATCTAAGCACAAACCCTTGTAATAAATTGAATATTCGTCATTTGGGGTTTTGGATAAAATTTTATTGAACATAATCAATGCTTCATTAAATTTACCTTGAGAATATAATTCAACGGCATCATTTAGCGTGTTTGTAGCTAATAAATTTTTAATATCCGAGGCTAAATCGCTCATTTCTTTATTCTGCGGATTAATAGCAAGTGCTCTTTGAGCCATTTTTGAAGAATTTTCATAATCTTTTAGGGAATAATAAGCCCAGGCAGAGCTTTC
>CAPYQR010000020.1:0-1937 GCA_948742005.1 uncultured bacterium | reverse complement strand
GGTCTTGATTTAAAAGTTCAAGGTAATATTTATTAGCATTTTTAAAATCCTTTAATTGCCAATAACAGCTTGCAATTGCAAGTTTGACTTCTTTTGTTTTGTTTTGAATTTTATTATATTCTAAAATCGCCTTTTTATACTGCCCTGAATTATAAAGTTCCGTTGCGCTGTCATATTGCGCACTTAGGTTATAATCTTTAATTTCTTTAATATATTGTGCTAATTGAGGGTTGTTTGGAATATACATCAATCCTTTTTGACAAATTAAATCAGCGTTTTGATAATCCCGCGCTTCCATATAAATTTGTGACAGGTTTAAATATGGTTCTTCTTTAGAAGGGTTTAATTCCATTGCTTTTTTATAATAAATTGCAGCATTATTAAAATCTTTATTTTTATGAAGTTCAAAAGCATAGTTAAATTGAGCATCATAGCTGTTTGGGTTCGCTTTTGCCTTTTCAAAAAGATATTCGCTTAATTTTGTCTTATCAAAACGATTATATAAAATATCTCCAATATTTCCTTTTGTTTCTTCGTCATTAGGTTTAATTTTTAATATTTTTTCGTATGTTTCAAGTGCAAGTTCATTTTGATTTAAATTTTTATAAGCTTGCGCTTTATAGTTTAAAATCGTTATATCGTTCGGTTTTTTTTGTAAAATTTTATCATAAATTCCAATCGCGCTTTGGTAATCTTTTTGCTGATTATATAAAGAGGCAAGATTGTTAATTATTGTTTCATCATTATTGTCTAAATCATAAGCTTTTAAATATTGAATTTTAGCGTTGTTAAAATCGCCTTTTTTTTGATAAATTGCACCTAAATTAGCATAGCTTTGAGCATCATTCGGGTTATTTGCAACGTTTTGCACCCATTTATTTTCCAAAATTTCTAATAATTCAGGGCTTTTATCACCATATTCAAAAGCAAGATTGTATTGTTCTAAACTTGCTTCATAATTTCCGACTTCATCTAAAATAACACCGTATAAAAAATGTGTTTCGGGATTCTTGGGGTTAATGTCGATTGCCATTTTATAAGAATCCAGAGCACCTGCCTGATTGTTTAGATTTTTATAAATATTTGCAAGATTTTTATAAACGGTTTCAGGGTATTTTGAATTTTTTAACTGTTGAAATTCATATCCTGATGCTGCAAGTTCACCTTGTGCTTTTAAAAGCTTTGCGCGTTTTAATCTGGATTCAGGGTCTTGTAAAACATTGAATTTTTTTTCTAAATCATTAATATCCTTGCTTGCACTTGCAATTATGCTTGAAAGATTTTGCTCTTGTTTTCCCGTCCAATATTTTGCATAAAAAACAGCGCTTTTATAGTCATTAATTGCTTTTTTATATTCTTTCAAAGTATTTCTGTTATATTGCGCCCTGGCAAGATAAGCCTCAACCATTGCCTTTTGGGTCATTAAATCAGCAGGGGCAAATCTTAAAACTTTTTTATATTCAACAATTGCATTGGAATATTGAGAATTTTTCATATACTCTTGACCGTTTGCATAATAAGTGCTGAAGCGCTGAATATCTTCTTGTGAAATTTCTCTTGAATGCGCTGAAAGTGCTAAAAACAAAAATAATGCTAAAATTATAGTTTTTTTATTCATAAAAGCTCTAATTTCCCCGATTAAATATTTTATTCAATTATACTACATAATTTTTAAGTTTTAATAGCAATTTTTCTAGTATATTTTATCTATTTTTTATCTGATTAAATGAGTTTCATCTTTAATTTTTGTAACTTTTATAATAAAATTATCAAATGGAAAATACAATTAATAATTTAAGTTTTAAAAAGAACAATATAGAAAAACTTTTGCTCAATCTTGATTCAAATCCTTATTCCCAAAAAAACAAGGATTTCCGCTATACTCTTTCTTTGAATTATGAACTTATCGAGGAAGAATTTTCAGACACTTTTGATAC
>CAPYQR010000019.1:11871-16773 GCA_948742005.1 uncultured bacterium | reverse complement strand
ACAAATTTCAATATTTGAGCAAAAATAATAATTTTCATGTTTTACAATATCAGGGGGACTGAAAATAAAATATGAAAGTTAGGAATTTCTCAAACGGCGAAATTACATTAAAAAATTCACTCAAAACCGGTGCTGTTTTAGGTGTTTGCTGCGGAATTGCAAAAGGTGCAGATGATTTTCACAAACAGTATCAAGCATTAAATCACTATCAAAAAACCCTTGACAATTTTACGCAGCAAAAAGAATGTGCAAGCGAACTTACAAATCAATTTTTAGATAAATGTCCTAAAATTTCAAAAAAGATTTTAGGACATTTTGACCAAAAAATTAATAATTTAAAATCTATTCATATTGCCGAACATTTTGATTTTAAAAATACATTTAAATCCTGCGCAAAAACAGCCGCAATTAGCGCCGTGATTATCGGAGGAATTTATTTTATTGCAAAAACCTTAAAAAACATACTTGAAACAAATAATGATTAATTAAAAAATCAATATTCATAATTTTCAAATTTTTCCCTGCTTGTTTTTGAATAAACTTCATATAATTCAGGACTGATTAATCTTAAAAATCCGTCAATTAAGCCGACATTATCCTTTTCGCGCATTTGAATCGAGTCGTTGCGCATCCTTTTTGCGTTTCTTCTTGAACTGATTGAAGCAGGAAGCGCTGTCCCGATTAACATTCTGTTAGATGATGCTGTTTCAAGCTTTTTGATTCTGATGTTTTGCTCCGTAAACTCCCATTTTCTGCCCAAAAGTTCATATTCAAGGTTTGATAGCCTTTCTTTATCGGTTAATTCATCATAAGTACGCGGGAAATGTCTTTTTTCCATTGTTCTGATTTTTTTTAAATCTTTCTGTGAAAATTCAACATTATAAGGCGAAACAGGAGTCGCATTCAGGATATCTTCTTTTGTAATCGTAACGGTCTGAACAGGCTCATAACAATAAGAAGCCAGAGGCAGAATAAGCATATAAAAAACTGTCGCAAAAACAACAGCAAAGAGTATTTGATTTTTCATATATTTTTTAATTCTTTTCATCAGTTAATTTTAAAGTTATTTTTACCTTGAATTCAGAGGATTTCAGGCAATTTGAAAGAATAATGTTAAGTTTTGTAAAAAAAGAATTAAAATCTCAACAAAAACCCTAAAGTTTTTTAATAAGTGTCCGTATTACATAATATATAGATTATTACGATTACGATAAATTAACGGTGTGATTACAATGAAGAGAATACTATCAATATTTATAATTATCATAAGCCTTTTTATAGGCGTACAAGATTCGTTTGCGATTGATTATTCAAGAATTTCAAACAATGCAAAAATAGTAAAAGCATTAACAGCACTTGAATCAATCAACAGAAAAGATGTTATTGCGATTTTATACGGAAGAAATGCAACAAGGAAACCAATCCGTGTAATGTTTAGGGATTTAAATGTTTATGGTGCGCAAGGATGCGAAGCAATGACAACAAAAACAAAAAATGGCGGTTTGGTAATTTACATAAGTGCCGAACACAAAGGAGCAAGCCCTGAGTGCATTGCCTGTTTAATCGCCCATGAATCACAACACCACACATTTACAAATTCGAAAACCGAAGAATTAAGAGCCTGGATATCTGAAACACAAGCTTGGAACGAATTAACAAAAAGAAACAAAAGCCTGTTGACTTCTAACGAACCGTTAGCAAAACGCGAAAACTACATTGCAAAATTAAGAAGCAATAATGGCGTTCAAGGAATTAAAAAATTAATCGCAACAAACCCAATTTACGCAGGATTAAACTAAAAAATATTAAAACTAAAACGTTTTTAAACCCGAGGATAGTGCATCAAGGGTTTTTTTGCCATATTTAGAAAATTCAACAACATAGCTTGAAGAATTATTTTCCTTTGAAATTTCAACAATTTTCCCCACCCCGAAATTTGTATGAAAAACCCTTGTTCCTACAGGAAAAAGCCCCTCTTCGCGATTCAAAACATTAGGATTATTGTTAACTGCCTTTTGCTTTGCACGCTCAATCATTTCCTTAACGCTCAATGCGCTTGATTGGCTCTGTGCGAGCTGTGCTTGTGTTGATTGGTTTTTTTTAACAACTTTAGCATTAATTGTTTTGTAATTTTGAACAGGGGTTTTATTGTCTTTTGCTTTTTGTGCGCTGTTTTTGATTCTTGCCAATGAACTTAAAAAATTATTCGACCCTGTATTTGAATTACCCGTCCCAAAGTTCGAAGAAGCAGAGGAATTAAAGCTGTTAAAATTTGCACCTTTTGATGTGGAATTTTTCTTTTCTTTAATTCTTGAAACGGTTGAAGCAAAACTTGACCTTGAATTTGCGTTTTGAGAATAGTTTTGCGCACCCTTGGAAGAAATTAATTCTTCTTCAATTAAATTTTGAGGAATTTCATCTAAAAACCTGCTTCTGGGGTTGCTTTGAAAATTTCCCCAGACTTTTCTTTGTTTTGCATGGGTTAAAAACAATTTTTCCTTAGCCCGCGTAATACCGACATACATCAGCCTGCGTTCTTCTTCGAGCTGAGCATTTGTAACGCCCATTGCAATACTTTTACCACTTGGAAAAATCCCATCTTCCATCCCTGCTAAAAATACAACAGGAAATTCAAGCCCTTTTGAAGCATGCAGGGTCATTAAAGTAACAGATGATTCTTCTTCCTTGATTTCATCGATATCGGAAACAAGTGCAACCTGTGCCAAAAAATTCCCCAAAGCACCCATATCATCCTCAGGATCAAGTGAAAAATCATCATGTTCAAATTCTTCAACAACATTGACAAATTCCTGCAAATTTTCAAGCCTGGATTGATTTTCAACATTATCTTCTTTTCTTAATTCGACACTATAGCCGCTTGCTTCTAGAACATAAGCAACATATTCAGATAAAGTATAGTCTTCTTGTCTTGAAGTCATTTCTTCAATCGCTGCATAAAAATTAGCAAGCAATCCTTTAGTTCTTGCGTTTAAATCTTCAATTTTATCCAAATGTTTTAAAGCTTCATAAAGACTTATTTCATTTTCATCCGCAAACGCAGCAAGTTTATTAATCGTTGTATCACCGATTCCGCGTTTAGGTTCGTTTATAATTCTTCTAAGCGCTTGCGAATCGTTGTGGTTATAAATTAATTTTAAATAAGCGATAATATCTTTGATTTCTTTTCTGTCGTAGAATTTCAAGCCCCCGACGATTTTATAAGGAATTGAATAACTCATCAGTGCTTCTTCAATAGAGCGGGATTGCGCATTTGTTCTATAAAGAATCGCGATATCGTCTTTTTTATATCTTGAATTTTCGATTTGTTTTGCTATAAATCTGCTTTCGCCAAAATCATCCTGTGCTTCAAAAAGGCTGATTTTTTCACCTTTACCTTTGTTTGAATAAAGATTTTTTTCTAATCTTTCTTCATTATTTTTAATTACCTCGTTTGCAGCCTCTAAAATCGTGCCAGTTGAGCGGTAGTTTTGTTCAAGCTTGATTAATTTTGTATTTTTATAATCGTTTTGAAAATTCAAAATAATCTTAAAATCCGCCCCGCGCCAGGAATAAATTGATTGGTCAACATCTCCCACAGCGCACAGAGAACCTGTTGAATCTTTTGAACAATCAATAGGATAGAGCATGTTAATCAGGTCATATTGAGCTTTATTTGTATCTTGAAATTCATCAACAAGAATATGCTGAAAGCGATTTGCATATTTTTTTCTGATTTCATCGTTTTCTTTTAAAAGATTAACACTCAACATCAACATATCATCAAAATCAAGCGCGTTATTTAATGCAAGCTGTTTTTCATATTCATAATAAACTTCACTGACTTTCTGTGTGTAATAATCCCGCGCTAAAGTCGCATAAGCGTAGGCATCCTGCATTTTATTTTTAGCGTTTGAAATTGCCGCTTTAATTGCTTTAATTTCAAAGGATTTTTCATCAATATTCAACTTTTTAAGGGCATTTTTAATGATTGTTTTGGTATCCGTGTCATCATAAATAACGTAATTATTGTCCCATTTTCTGCCGTCTTTTGTTTTATAGTTTTCAAGGTCGCGCCTTAAAATTCTGCCGCAAATATTATGAAAAGTTCCGACCCACATTCTTTTAACAACATTTTCGCTCAAATAAACGCTTAATCTTGCCTGCATTTCTTTTGCGGCTTTATTTGTAAAGGTTACTGCCAAAATATCATTAGGACTAACACCATTTTTAACCAAATTTGCAATTCTTGAAGTTAAAACTTTTGTTTTGCCTGAGCCTGCGCCTGCCAAAACCAAAATTGCTCCGTTTTTTTCTTCAACAGCGTGTTTTTGTTCTTTGTTTAAACCCTCTAAAAATTGCGCTTGCGCGTTCTCAACCAAAATTTAACTCCCTCTTAAATTTACATGTATAGTATTTTCAAAAATGTGGAAATATGTTATTATTATATAGCAAAAATTTTTTAAAGGAAAAAAACAAAAATATGGAAGAAAATTTTGAAAAACAAACAAAGCCTAACATTGTTGTTCCCGTTGGAGATTTAGACACGGTTGAACATGATTCAAATGATGTTGATACCTTAGCGCAAGAACTTGCAACAATAAGACAAAGTGCAAAAAGAATTGCAATCATAGGTTCAAGAAACTTAACAATTACACATCAACAAATCATTGAAACCCTAACAACAAGCCTTGTCATGCAAGGAAACACAATAATCACTTCGGGCGGCTCTTCAGGAACAAACGCTGCTGCAATTCGCGGAGCATTGAAAGCAAATCCTGAAAAATTAAAAATTATTCTTCCACAAACAATCGGCCAACCGCCATCTGACGTTCAAGACCAGCTAATAGGTGTTCCAAATATCGTAATGCCAATCGCAGGGCTTGTTTCGGGCTGGGGCGGGAT
>CAPYQR010000019.1:10285-11861 GCA_948742005.1 uncultured bacterium | reverse complement strand
TTCCAAATATCGTTGAACATCCCGACAGAGCAATGATGACACTTGCTGATGCCAGCAGAATCTGCAACAGAGAAATAATCTCACAATGTCAGCAATTAATCTGCTTCTTATCTCATTCATCAAACACTTTACACAAAGCTGTTGATTTTGCAGAAGAATCACACAAAGTTGTTACGGTATTTTACCTCGATTAACGTTTTTTAAAAACAAGACTTATCGATAAACATTTTGGTAATATTGCGCAGAAGATCTTTGTCTTGCGGAAATATTGCCATAATTTCCATATCCTCTTTGTATATTCGGATAAGGATTATTTATGCTCGGATATTGAATTCTTCGCGTTGGATTTGAATAATAATTTTGCATTTGCGCACGCCTTAAAGCATGTCTTTTATTGTTTTGAAGTGTTTGATTAAGAGCGTAGGCGCGGTAATTTATGTTATTATTCGGATAATTTTGATAAAGGGAATATTTGCCAAAATCCTGCGCGTAAACAGACAAAGGCGAAAAACTTAATATCAAAATTAAAATCATTAAAATATCGGCTAATTTTATTTTATTTAATCTCATTAATAAATTCCCGCTACGACAAATCATCAGCAAGTTTTGAATCTGAATCCATGTCGGATTTTAAGGTTTTTCTGACGATATCTGCCTGCGTATCAAGCATTTTGCAGACGGTTTCAATATTTCTTACTTTATCTTCCAAAATTACATCAGCGTTATTTGTAATGTTGCCTGTGATGTTTTGATAAGCCGCTAATGCCGCGTTTGATGTTCCTTGCATTAAGTTTCCCGCAACAATTGCGCCTAAACCAAACTCGCCGCAATAAGGAGCGATTGATTGCAAAATCCCGCCCCAGCCCGAAACAAGCCCTGCGATTGGCATTACGATATTTTGCCCGAAACCAAAGCCCGATGTTGCACCTGCCGCGTATGATGCTGTGTTCATTGCAGCTAAACCTGCCGCAGAAACTGCATAACCCGTTGGCAGACCCGCAGCGCCCCCGGTTGGTGCGCCCTCTGTTCCAAAACCGAGAGAAATCCCCGCAGCACCCGAGGGAAAGCCTGAATAACTCGATAACCCCGAAACACCATAAGCGCTTGTTCCCGAGTCAAAATAAGAAGTTGTTGAATAATTAGGCGACCAATAAGAAGTCCCCGGAATATTCATCATAGATGACCCGCCTAATGTCGGCATAAAAGCCGAGGGTGAAAAAAGGCTTGCCAATTGCCACAAAAAACCTCCGGCCTGCCCAAAACCCGAGCCTGTTGCGGTTGAACCCGAAATTGTCAAATCCCGAAGCCTGTCATAGGTTTCATATAACTCAGTCTTAGCAGCAGAACTTGCCGCTCCGTATTTATTTGCAATGGTCAATGCATGTAGATTTTTGTATGACATAATATACCTCAATAATAGTTTATTCTATAAAGATAATTATTTCTATAATATATTTTATTGATTTTTTAATGATTTTATCGAAAAAGTCAAGAAATTTTTTGATATAATAAAAATGCAAACTAAAAAGTTTGCAGGGTAGCCAAACTATTTCGCACTCTCCCCCTGCACAGACTT
>CAPYQR010000019.1:4191-10275 GCA_948742005.1 uncultured bacterium | reverse complement strand
CTTGTTAAGTAGGAAATACAGGTAAAGGAGGTGAAAAAGATGAATTTCAGAATATCTGAAAAAGCGCTACAAATTATCTTTTGGATAATCATAGCGCTCATCATTTTAACGAAATAGGGAAGTTAAGTAAGCTCTTAGGATATTGCAGCTCCTGGGAGCTTTTCCCTATATATCCATTATACCTTATTTACTGCAAAATTCAAGACTAAAGATTAATATTTGTAAATCTATAAAAGTTATTATTAGGATTATCGTTAAAGAAAAAAAAAGGGGGGAAATAAATATGTTTAATCCGCCTCATTCTGGCGAAATGTTAAATGAATTATTCTTTTATTGTGTTTATTTTAAGAAGAAAAACTGTTAGATTTGATGAAGTTCAGGATATTTTGGAGGTTTTAGGATATCATATTGAATTTGTAAGGAATGAAGATATACTCGTTTTAGATATATGTTTAATTCTTGATAAATCCTTTTAATTATGTTCTAATTAGATAAAAGAACTTAATTAAAAGGATTTTTTATGTCAGGACATTCCAAATGGGCAAATATCAAACACAAAAAAGCAAAAGCAGACGCTGCGCGCGGAGTTAATTTTGCTAAATTTTCAAGAGAAATAATAATCGCCGCAAAAATCGGCGGGGCAGATTTAAACGGGAATTTCCGTTTAAGAACCGCTGTTGAAAAAGCAAAAGCAGGCGGTTTACCCAACGACACGATAAAACGCGCAATTGACAAGGGTGCGGGCAACCTTGCAGGAGATAATTTTGAAGAAATAACCTACGAAGGCTACGGCGCAGGCGGGGTTGCGGTTTTTATCGAGGCTGCAACAGATAACAGAAACAGAACCGCAGGAGATATCAGAAGCTATTTCACAAAATTTGGCGGAAACCTCGGAGAAACAGGCTGTGTTGGTTGGATTTTCGAGCCCTGCGGATTAATTTCCATTGCTAAACCCGTTGAAGCAGATAAACGTTCAAAAGAACAGGTTAAAATGTTTGATTTTGATAAATTATTTGAAGATTCCATGGAATTTGACCCAATGGATGTTTGGGAAGATGAAGATGATGATGATTATAAAATCAAAACATCAACACAAAACCTTGAAAATACTGCAAAAGGGCTTGAAAATTTAGGCTACACAATCAAAAGCGCAGATTTAACAAGGATTCCATCTAATTCTTGCGAAATAACAGATTCGGAAATTGCAAGAAAAGTTATGTTGTTACTTGAAAAATTAGACGAACATGACGATGTTCAAAATGTTTATTCTAACTTTGAAGCAGATGATAAAATTATGGAATCTTTGGACATATAAAAATTAAGGAAGTATGGATATATTAAATATAACGCCAAGCAATTGTTTTATGATTATAGGGTTTTTATTGTCCCTTTATGCTTGCATTTCAAATGATGTTATCCAAACTTTAGGAACTTTTTTATCAACAACAAAAAACCGCCCTGTCTGGATGGTTTGGCTTTATACCAGTATAATTCTTGTTTTGACTTTTGTTGTGGGCTGGTTTGTTAATGATGGAGATATGGCATTTGGAAGATTAACCAAGATTCCATTTCCTGATGAATTTTATTGGTGGCATATTTTACCTCCGATTATTTTGATTTTACTTACAAAAAAAGGCATACCCGTTGCGACATCTTTTTTAATAGTCAGTATTTTTTCATCAAGTACTGTAATGGGCATGATGATAGCAAAATCATTTTTTGGTTATACAACAGCCTTAATTGTATCTTTAATTCTTTATTTTTTCATAGCGCGTAGAGTTGAAAAAATATTTTTATACAAAAAAAATAATATCTCTAAATCCTGGATAACCGCAAAATGGTTATCTACTGCGTTTTTATGGAGCGCCTGGCTTTTGCAGGACGGAGCGGTTTTATATGTATTTTTGCCAAGAAAATTAACATTTGTTCAAATGATTTTAACGCTTGTTGTATTTGTTGCTTATTTATACATAATATGCTACAAGCGCGGCGGAGAAATACAAAACATTATCAAATTAAAAACAAACACTCAGGATGTCCGCTCGGCAACAATAATCGACATTATTTATGCGCTGATTTTACTATATTTTCAAAACATCAACACCATCCCAATGTCAACAACCTGGGTCTTTTTAGGAGTTTTAGCAGGAAGAGAAATAGCGCTTTATAACAGATTACGTTTTATAACGGAAAAAAAGGTTTATAAACACGTAATTAAAGACATAACAAAAGCCATAATAGGGCTTATTGTTTCAATCAGCGTTGTATTTGTTTTGAATAATCATCAAAGAATAATTGAAATATTTACACATTATTTTAATCAATAAATCAATGTTAAGCTTCAAAAACAACCTGATTACGTCCGTTTTCTTTTGCCTTATAGAGGCATTTATCGCAATATTCAATTAATTCTTGGGTTTTTTCAATTTGTTCATCAACGCTTGCAACGCCAACGCTTATTGTAACGTTAACTTTTTCATTATTTACAAGGGTAAAAGGCATTTCTCTGACTGCCTGACAAATTTTTTGCGCTGTTGTAATTGCATCAGGATTTGATGTATTTGTCAAAATAATAGCCATTTCTTCGCCTCCGTAGCGGCAAGCAATGTCTGAAGTTCTTGAATTTCTTTTCAAAATATTTGCAACTTGTTTTAAAACGCAATCACCGGATTGATGTCCATAGGTATCGTTAAATTTTTTAAAGAAATCAATATCAATCATAATAAGGGAAAAAGGGGTTGAGTATCTTTTATAATTATTCAGCTGGATATTCATTTGCTCTTGGAAATATCTATGATTATAAAGCTGGGTAAGACCGTCTGTTACGGCAAGCTTATAGGTTTGTTCATAATCTTTAGATTTTAGCAAATATTTTTCCAAATATACCAGCATAAATGTTATTATTGTTGCAATATAAGGCAAAACAAGGGAAATCCAAAGATTAAATTTTGCCATCAGAAAAACGCTTGAAATTGTGTATAAAATTAATGTCAAAGCAAGAACAAGAATTGTTTTTGAAACAGAATTAATTTTTAAAACAAAATATCCGACAAAAAACGAAAGTAAAATTGTAATTATTAAATCAATTTTAAAAGAAGTTTTTTTGATAAAATTTGAATCCAAAATATTATTTAAAAATGTCGCATTTAATTCTACACCCGATAAATTTGCATCAATCGGAACACTTTTTATGTCAGACAAACTTGTTGCCGTTGTTCCAATGTAAATTATCTTGTTTTTAAAATTTTGTTCTAAAAATTTAATATTATTTTCTTTAATTGCCTTGTTGACTTTCCAAAAAGGAATATGCTCAAAAGTTTTGCTTACGCCATACCAATTCAAAATTGTTCTTTTTGTAAAATCAAGAGGAATAAAGTGGTTTTCATCAATAATTAATTTATTATTTTCATATTTTAATTTATCTTGATTCAACAAATCCATTCCCACCAGAAGAGATAAATTCGGATAAAAATCTTCCTGATAATAATAGATTGGAGTTGCGTTTCTAATTATTCCGTCATTATCCCGATTAACATTTATTGATGCAATTTTATTGCTAACTTCACTCAAGCTTTTCATAACCGCTCTAACATTTGTAAAAGCAGTGTAATCGTTATTTAAGACATTTTTATCATCAACATCAATTTGAAGTCTTAGTTTTTTATCAAGAACAACAGGCGTTCTCACATCTTTATCCGTATAATCAAAATTCATTGATAAATATACATTTTTATTTTTTTTAACTGCATCAACAAGCGCCAAATCTGCTTCTTTATCGTTCAAATTAGGCTTCACAAACAAAAGGTCAAAAACAATTTTATCAGGATTAACCTTTTCAAGATTATTAATTGTTTCTGCCCAAACTCTGCGCGAAACAGGCCATTCACCCTCTTTATCCATAATATATTCATAAGATTCATTATCAAGCGCAATAATTACAATATTTTTATTTGGTTTTTTATATTTTGTAATCAAATGCTGCCTCAAATCAAAGGAGCTTTGTTCAATTTTTGCACAAAAATCGCGGAATGTTTTGAAGTTTCCTAAAAGCGAAACAGATAAAATTATCGTCAAGACAATAATTGCGCTTATAAAATAAAGTAAAAATTTTTTTAAATCAATTTTCATATTATTTCCTTAAAATGACAAAATCTTAAAATAAAAAAATGTTTAAATCTTTAAATCACAGCAAGAATAATTTAATTCATCAATTATTTGATAAACGCAATTATAATCACGAAATTGAATTTTAATCCCGAAACGGTTCAAAAGACTGATTAAATCTTCTTTTTTCTCTTGCTCGTTATTAATATTTGAAATATATTTTAAAAGATATTTTTCATTTTGATTTAACATCATAAAATGATTGTCTTATATCTTAAAATTAATTAAATCAACCTAAAGAACAGTTTAGCGCGAAATTTTATAATCTATTCAATGTATTTTTTAAAATTATAAAAATAAAACCTACTGAGCATTAGATGCTTGTTTTATATCGGCGTTTGCAGATAAAACAATTGTAAAATCTTTTCCTGCGCGGTTCATACCAATCGGATCATAGATTGTGTGTTTATCTTTAATATCAGGGATTAATTTTTTAATGTCTGCAATTGTTTCGCCTGCAATACTTAAATTATGTATTGCAACAATGTCTTTTTGAACATTTGAAGATGTCTGCATCTTGACCTGCGCGCCTTGTCTTTCCAATTCTTCTTTTAAGAGTTGTGCTTCTGTCGATTTGGCTTCTGCGTATAAAATTCCGATTGATAAATCTTTAAGTTCTATATCCTGTTTATTTCGATAAACCATGTTATCTATTAATTCCTGCGTTTTTTCAGGATCAACAATCCAATAGCTTATATTGCTTTTGGTAGATGGAGCGCCTGGGATTGTTGCAATTTGGATTGAGGAAATATCAACGTTTTTTGCCATTGCAATAAATTTCGCAAGTTCATATCCTGAAACATCTGTTTGAATATAATTAGGCAAAATCTTCAACAACTCGGGAAGTTTTACAATAACTGTCGGGTCTTTAAGGCGCGAAATCAAAGCATTAAAAAACCATTGCTGGCGTCTTATTCTGCCGATATCGCCGAAATTATCATGCCTGAATCTCAAATACCCCTCTGTTTCTTTGCCGGAGAGAACTTGATTGCCTTGTTTTAAATTAATATGAAGCTTTGCCGTATAATCATCATATTTCATGTTTTTTTCAATATAAATAGGCAACCCCCCAAGGGTATCAATCATCTTGATTACCCCTTCGTTTGAAATTGCAACATAATTATTAATCTTGACTCCAAAGCTCTCCTCAATAGTTCTAACTGCAAGCTTTGCCCCGCCGAACGCGAAAGCATGGTTGATTTTATCTGCCCTGTTTTTACCTGCTATATAAACTTTTGAATCCCTCGGAATAGAAATAACATTAACATTTCTTCCGTAAGGTGCAATACTGATCAAAAGCATTGTATCCGAACGGTTTCCCTTAAAAGGATCTTTAACGTTGGTAGCGGCATCAATCCCCATAAGCAGAATATTTTGCCTTTTTGGAGAAAAATTAAAATTTAAATCAATCGGCGAATTTACGCCGGATGCTGCACTTTTTAATGGGAGATCCGTGTAATTTAAAAAATAAAATGCTTGAAAATTATTGTTTGGCTTCGGATGTCTTTTTTTTCTTCTGTACTGCGTTTTTATGGGAATTCTGTATATTTGTGTTTTATCTTCTAAACCGCTGTTCATTTTTATATCAATCTTGTTATTTTATTGTATTATATTTTATTATATTACTATACTATACTAAAATAAAAAATACACAAATAGTATTTTTTGGTATAATATTTTATTAGATTGGATTACAAAAGAGGATGGGTTTTTGAAAAATATTTTATTTAAAAAAAATCTTAACATAATTTTGCGCAAAAAAATGTCAAATGTTATCCTGCTTTTATTTTTTACGCTTTTTTTAATTACTCCTCATCAAAACGCGCAAGCTTCAGAACAAAAAGTTAAAGATGAATCAATCCAAAAAGCTATGGCATTATACGCAACTAAAAATTACGATTCAGCTTTTAAAATTCTTGA
>CAPYQR010000019.1:0-4181 GCA_948742005.1 uncultured bacterium | reverse complement strand
AATTCTTGACAATTTACCGATTGAAAAGAAAAACGAAGAAATTTTCCTGATTTTATCAAACATTGCGCAAGAAAAAAACGACACAAATTTAGCCATACAAAATTTAAACAAAGCTCTTGATGTTAATTTTGAATTTTACAAAGCTTACTACAACCTTGGTTGTATTTTTGCACAGAAAAAATCATATCCCCTTGCTTCAAATAACTTTGAGCTTGCGGCAAAATACAACAAAACCTTTGCGCCTGCGTATTATAATCTTGCATATTGCCAGATGTTTAATAAAGAATTTAAAGAAGCAAAGAAAAATTTAATAAAAGCGCTTGAATTAGACCCTTATAATAAAGATATCCTTTTTAACCTTGCTCTTTGTTATAAGGAATTAAAACAAACAAAAAAAGCAAAAAAAGTTATTGAACAATATAATAAATTATCACAAAATTAATTTTAAAAAGTATAACCCCTTGAAAAAACAACACGGTTTAATATATACTCAAATTATGCAAAGCTTATCAAGCAAAGAAAATTTTTTTATCGGCTTATCAATTTCAAACTCTTCAAATTACGATAGCGCAGTTTGCGTTTTAGACAGAAATTCAAACATAGTCTTGTTGGATAAATTCTATTTTGCACAAGATATTGATTTTTTCTTTGAAAATTCTCCATACATCAAAGACTCAATCGTTTGTGCTTCTGTTCCTTATGATAATAAAATTTTAGACGGAAAATGGAGAATTCATTCTAAAAACTACAAAATGCTTGGAGATTATTTTAAAATCAACAAAGATAATTGGACAAACAGGGTTTTAAAAAGGTGCTGTGATACATTAAAAAAATTACAAGAAAGAAACATTAAAGTAATTCGTTGTGAAATCAACCAATTAAGGCAAGCCTATGGTTTAAATGCGCATTATCTTTGCGGAACAAGTATTGATTGCAAAAATCTGCAAACATCTCTAAAAATCAAATACGATTTTAAAGAGCTTCCCGATAATATGCTTCCATCGTCAAATTTATCCGCAATAATAATTGCAATGTTTGCAATGGAAAATGCGAACAACATCAAAACAAAAACTTTATTTGAACTTGATAAAATTCCCGTACTCGCAAGAGCTGAATATGACTAGAATTTGTGTGGAAAATCAACATGGAAACAGAAAAAAAAATTTTAAATATTTACAAATCAATAAACGTAAAAACAATCAAAAAAATAATTCCTTTAATTGATTTAATAAGAAAATTAAACAAAAAACCACCAATTCCTTTAAAGGAAAAATTGTGCGAAATTGATTTTGAAGATTTTCAAAACAAAAAAACAATAATGCTCCACGGTGTATCTGTCGGCGAAATAGTTTCTTTAGAAAACTTAATTAAAAAAATAAAACAAAACTATCCGAATCACAAGCTGATTTTAACAACAGGGACTTTAACGGGACAAGAACTTGCAAAGAAAAAATATTCAGATTTTGCAGATTTTATAACATATTTTCCGCTTGATATTTATTCTGCTGTTGATAAATTTTTAACAAAAATCAATCCCGAAGTTATTTTAATCGCCGAAACGGAACTATGGCCTAATTTTGCATTTTGTGCAAAAGAAAAAAACATCCCCCTTTATATCATCAACGGAAGAATTTCAGATAAATCTTTTTCAACATATTTAAAATTAAAAAAATTCTTTAAAATCATCCTTGATTCATACACAGGAATTTTTTGCCAGAGTGAACTTGATAAACAAAGATTTATCAGCATCGGAGCAGATGAAAACAAGGTTGAGGTTATGAAAAACCTTAAATTTGAAATAGAAAAAAAATATTGCGATATTAATCTTTTTCCTGAAAAAAATCTTAATTCAAATACCCGCGCTCATCTGCCAAAAGTCCTGATTGCAGCATCAACCCACAAAGGCGAAGACGAGATTGTATTAAAAACATACAAAAAACTAAAATCCAAAATAAAATCCCTTCGCCTTATTATTGCGCCAAGGCACTTAACACGTCTTGATGAGGTTTGTAAATTAACAAAAAAATATAAGAAGTTCAAAACCGGCTTTAGAACAAAAAACGATAATTTAGAAAAAAATGATATTTTAATTTTAGATACCTTAGGAGAATTATCAAAAATCTACTCCCAAACAGATATAGCGTTCATCGGCGGAAGTTTTAACAAAACCGGCGGACACAATCCGCTTGAAGCAACAATCTATTCAAAGCCCGTTGTTTCAGGACCTTCGATTAAAAACTTCAGAGATATTTATTCTCTTTTAACGCGCGGTAAAGCGGCTTTTGTTGTAAAAAACGAAAAAGAATTTTATGATATTTTAGAAAAATTATTAACACAGGAAATTTTCTACAAAACAACCACAAATAATTGCGCAAATTCATTTTCATCACAACAAGGCGCATTAAATTTTGTTATTAATAAACTGGACAATGTTTTAAAAATGCCTGTTTTGTAATAAAATAAAATAAAAAAGAAAAAGAGAGTAAAATGCTAAGATTATATAACACTTTAACAAATAAAACCGAAGAATTTATCCCCAAAGAAAAAAATAAAGTAAAAATGTATGTCTGCGGGCCTACAGTTTATGACAACGCACATTTAGGACATGCAAGATGTTATATAACGTGGGATGTTTTATATCGTTATTTAAAATTTTCAGGATTTGATGTTACATATTGCAGAAATGTAACCGATGTTGACGATAAAATATTAAAAAAAGCAGACGAACAAGATGTTGAACCTGCTGTTATAACGGATAAATATTATAAATCTTTTATAAATTCAATGAATAATTTAAATATTCTAAAGCCCGATATTGAACCGCGCGCAACAAAAACCATCGGCGAAATGATAGCAATGGTTAAAACTCTCGAACAAAACGGGTTTGCATACACAGTTGACGGAGATGTTTATTTTAGAGTTGAAAAATACAATAAATACGGTGAATTATCCTCACAGCCGATTAAAGACCTTTTAAACGGTGCACGGGTTGAAACAAACGATAAAAAAGAAAGTCCGCTTGACTTTGCATTATGGAAAAAAGACGAACTCCACGGCTACAATTCCCCTTGGGGAAAAGGCCGCCCGGGCTGGCACATTGAATGCAGCGCGATGAGCAAAAAACACCTTGGCGAAACAATAGATATCCACGCAGGAGGGGCGGATTTAGCATTTCCGCACCACGAAAACGAAAGAGCACAATCAGAATGTGCAAACGGATGTGTTTTTTCAAAATATTGGCTTCACAATGGTTTTGTTACAATAAACAAAGAAAAAATGTCAAAGTCTTTAAATAACTTTTTAACAATTGATGATGTCCTAAAAACTTATGATACAAACGCGATTCGCCTTTTTATTTTAACAAATCACTACAGAATGCCCGTAGAATTTAACGATGAAGCACTTACAAGCGCTAAAAACGGTGCAAAAAGGTTAATTAATTCAATTGCAGGAATTGAAATTCCGCAAACAATTGAAGAATTAGACACAGAAGCCGTTGAAAAGTTTAAATCAGCAATGGATGACGACCTCAACACATCATGTGCGCTTGCAGTTTTATTTTCGCTTGTTGATAAAATTAAAAAAAATACAAACAAACAAAAAAGCGCAAATACGCTATTATACCTTGGAAATGTATTAGGGTTTGATTTTTCATTATCCCAAAAAGAATTATCTAAAGAAGAAATAGAAAATTTAGTAAAACCATTATATGAAGAATTTAACATTGATAAAAATATTGAACCCGATAAAGTTATTGATGAAATAATCAAGCTCAGAAAAACCGCACGCGATAACAAAGATTGGGCAAAATCGGACGAAATACGCGACAAGCTCTTAAAACACAAAATCCAATTAAAAGATTCAAAAGAAGAAACAAGCTATTCTTTTATTTAGATTGTAAATATTTTTCAAGGAATTAAAAATGGTTGAAAACGCACTGTATATTGTTGCAACACCAATCGGAAACCTTAGCGATATTTCATATCGCGCTATTGAGGTCTTAAAAAATTCAGACATAATTTTAGCCGAAGATACAAGAACAACAAGCATTTTATTAGAAAAATACCAAATTATAACAAAAACTGTAAGTTATCACAAATTTAATGAAACAGCCCGCATTGAACCTTTTGTAAATTATCTTAAAGAAGGCAAGACTCTCTCGCTTGTAAGCGATGCAGGAA
>CAPYQR010000018.1:9741-17019 GCA_948742005.1 uncultured bacterium | reverse complement strand
CGCAAATAAAATTGAAATCAGCTATCAGGAATTTTCGCAAATTGTTAATCAAGTAGCAATTACAAAATAAATGAAATTGATATTTTAGAGCTTTTAAACCAAATTTAAAAGCTCTTTTTCTATTCTTTTAATTTCTTCTTGATTTTGAAATTTAAGAGCTGTCTTAATTCTTCTTTTTTTAATCAAATTATTTATACAATTTTTGTCGCAGCAAACATAAACACTTCTTCCAAGCTCTTTTGAACCGGGAGAAATTTTAAGCATTCCATCTTTAAGCTTTGTAATCTTAATCAACTCCACTCTTTCTTTCACCCGCCCGCATCCTTGACATTTCCTAAAAATCATCTTTTCATTCATTTGCTTTGCCTTTGGTTTGTTTAATTATTTATCAAATCTTTATTATTTTATATTATAATATTTTTATTATAAATTTTATTTTATTATAAAAAATACTATATTTAAAATAAGGAAAATTTTTAATGACTTTTATTGCTGATTTTGCTCAAAAGTTAAAACATTTAAGAGCTAAGTACAACCTTTCAATTGAGCAATTATCTGCAATTTCTAACATAAGCCCGTCTACTTTAAAGGCAATAGAAAATGCAGAAAATGTTTTAAGTTATAATTTGATTTCAAAACTTGCAATAGCATTTAAAAATGATGCAGATGAGCTATTGGTTTCACCATTGGGTGAAGAAGAGGATGTAATTATGGACTTAATTAAATATTACGTTAGAAATTTTAATGATGTTGTGTGCGACTGTGTAGAAGATGATGAATATTGTGAAGATTACGATAATTGATTCAAATATATAGTTCAAAACCTACATCACATATCTTAAATGCGGGGCGATTTTGTTTAGTGCGCGTTTTTCTATTTGGCGGATGCATTCTTTTGTTACGCCGTAGGAATTTCCGATTTCTTCAAGGGTTTTTTTGTCTTTGTTTTCTAAGCCAAATCTTAAAATTAAGACATTTTTTTCTTTTTCTTTTAAATAATTTAGTGCGTTTTTGATTTGTGATTTTAATTCAAAATCAATCACTTCGCGTTCTACGTTTTGTTTTTCATCTTCAATTATTTCGCTTAAAGATAATTCTTTATTGTTTGTCAGCAAAATTCCTGATTCGATTGATAATGCTTTTGTGTAAGCATTCAAGAAAGTGTCTATTTTTTCTTCTGTTAGATTTATTTTTTTTACAATTTCTTTTTTTGTTACTTCTTTTTGATTTTTTTGTTCTAATTCTTGTTTTGCTTTTTTGAAGCGTGATAAAGTTTCTTGAACGTAGACGGGGATGTTGTATGCGTAACTTTGTTCAGAAATTGCTTTAAACATTGCTTGTTTAATCCACCAGCTTGCGTAAGTTGAAAATTTAAAACCAAGTGTGGGGTTGAATTTTTCCAATGCTGTTAAAAGACCGAAAATTCCCTCTTGAACAAGGTCGGATTTTGTTAAGGTTGTTGATTGGATTGTTTTTGAAGCTATTTTTTCAATTAATTTTATATTTAATTCGATTAATTGATTTCTTGAAGAAACATCGCCTTGTTTTGCTTTGAGGATTAATTGAGTTTCGTTTTGAGCTGATGTTTTTTTGATTTTGACGGATTTTGTTTGGGAATTTCGAGAGAAAGATAGAGAGTTTTTCATAATTAGCCCCTTTGCACATTTTTAATGAGATTCAACACGAGAGAAATTTTAAATGATATATATCGTATATATTTAATATATCATTTTAAAAAAATTTTACAATCATGAAATTAAGAAATGTTAAGTTAAGTTTTAAAAAGCTATGTTTAACTTAACATTTCTTAAAATTTTTAAAACGCTTAAAAGCCATATTGAGCGTTTGTTTTTAGAAAATGTTAATAAATATTGCGCAAAAAGAATTTAAAATTAAAGCTTTCTTAATTTTTTTTAATATTTGGGATTTTTAAGCAGACTTTTATTTGATTTTTTGTTTTTGAAAATTTAAAATCAACTTTTGTTTCTTTTGCAAGTTCGCGGCAAAAATTTAATCCCATGTTGAAATTATCTGTTTGATTGTTGTAATAATTTTCAAAATTAATAACTATGCAATTATCTTTCCTCCTTAAATCAATAATTGCATTTTTGTTCGCACTTGCGTGGAATGCGATGTTTGAAATTATGTTTCCGATTATGCTTGATAAAAATACTTCTATTGATTCAATTGTGCAATAATCGTCTTGTTCTAACATTTTTTCATCAATCAGCATATCGATATGAATATTTTTGTTTATAAAAATATATTTGTAATTTTCAAGTTTTTTATTAATTATTTCTTTAATGTTGCAGGGGGTTATTTTGTTTTCAAATTTGCCTGATTTAAAACTGTAATTTATTAAAAAATTTTCAATATATTTTATAATATCTAAAGTTGTTTCAAAAATATCTTTATTAAGTTCATTATCAAGTTTATTTTGAAGTGCTATTTTGATGCTGTATAAGGGGCTTTTGATATCATGAAGAATGTTTGCGATTATTCTTTCATTTTCATTAATTATATTCTGTGTTTTTTCAAGCGTTTTTTCCATATTTTAAAATTAACTTTTAAGACATAAAAATGAAATTACCCCATTGGGTAATTTTAAAAAAATACACCTTTTGATTGATGAGCGGATTAGGATTTATAGGCTATATTATTGATGTAGATATAGAATATGTGATATCTATAAAACTAGATGATGGTAAGAGGTTTTATAATCAAATGACACAAGGCATTTCATCAAGCCTTAATTTAGCGCTAATGCGTATTAATACGATTCAAAACAATTTTGCTGCTTTGGAGAATATGGCGCAGGGGTTATCAAGTGTTGGTTCAAAAAGTGAATTTCAAACAATTCTTGATGCTAAAATTAGTAAAGCTGATGAAAACGGCGCAATTGACAGTGTTAAAAATCAAAGTGCGGTTGATAAATTAAATAAATCAATAGAAGAAAAAATTGACTCTTCTCCTCTTGATTTTGATTTGGATATGATTTCCGATTCTAAATTAAAAAATGATTTAAAAGAAATTTTGGATGATTCTAAGGTTTTGAAAAAAGATGCGGTTAATTTAAAATCTAAAATTGATTTATCTGCCCAATTGAATGATGTTGATGAAATAATTGAAACATTCAGCCAAAAATACGATGTTGATTCAAATTTTATCAAAGCAATAATCAAACAAGAATCAGGATTTAACCCCAAGGCAACAAGTAAAAAAGGCGCGATGGGTTTAATGCAGTTAATGCCTAAAACGGCGGAGAGTTTGGGAGTTGTGAATGCTTATAACCCCTGGGAAAATGTTGAGGGTGGAGTTAAGCATCTTAAAGGGCTTTTAAAAACTTATGACGGAAATAAAGAGCTTGCACTTGCTGCTTATAATGCGGGTTCGGGTGCTGTTAAGAAATATGGCGGAATTCCTCCTTATAAGGAAACGCAAAACTACGTAAATTCAATCATGACTTCATATAATAAGTTAAATGAGGTGAAATTATGATAACAAGAGGAATTGGAGCAGTCGCGCGCGGAATGCAGGCGATGATTGACCTTGAAGATGTTACGGCGCACAATGTTGCAAATGTTACAACAAACGGTTATAAAAAAACCGGTATAACTTTTAGGGACATAATGTCATCTGAGGTCAATGCAAAAGATGCTGCAGGAAAAATAAAAAATGTTGGAAAATTAAGTAATGGCGTAAAATATGACAGAACTTATATCGATTTTACTCAAGGCGGTTTGGCTGAAACAGGAAACAAGCTTGATGTTGCTTTTCAGGGAGATGGTTTTTTCAAAATAAGATTGAAAGAAGTTGATGATAATGCTCCTTATGATGAAAAAAATTATTATTATCAAAGAGTTGGCGATTTTCAGCTTACGACTGATAATTACCTTGTAAATTCGCAAGGTGATTATGCTATGGATATTGAAAACAAAAGAATCAGAATCACGCGTGATAGAAACACGAATGATTTAAATGAAATGAACCGTATGGATATGACAGAAGACCTTGTGATATCTGAAAATGGGCAAATTCAATTGAATGATTCAAATTTTCAAGTCATGCTGCAAAAACTTCAGGTTTGTGATTTTTATGATAAAACAAAAGTTTCAACAATCGGGCTTGGGAAATATCTTCCTATTTATGGGCAAGATGCGGGACTTCATACGTTGAATGATGGGGAATTTGCGCTTCAGCAGGGCATGGTTGAAATGTCAAATGCTAATACAATTTCTGAAATGCTTAATACGATTAACGTTTCAAGGGGATATGAAGCAATGAGTACATTGTTGAAAAGGCAAAGTGAAACAATCGGTCAAGCGATAAATTTAGGAAGTATTTCAAGATAAGGTTAGAAAAAGGTTTAAAAGGAGTTAAATTAATATGCTAAGAGCGCTAACAACAGCAGCAACAGGGATGATAGCACAACAGAATAACCTGGATGTAATTTCAAACAACATTGCAAACTTATCCACTTATGGCTATAAAAAAGTTAGGGCACAGTTTCAGGATTTGTTGAGCCAAACATTAAGAACCCCCGGCGCTCAAACAGGGCAGGGAACTTTTCAGCCGGTAGGGATTGAAGTCGGGCTTGGTACAAAAACTTCTGCAACAACAAGGATTTTTACGACGGGAACTCTTCAAAATACCGATAGAAGTCTTGATATGGCAATAGCGGGTGATGGGTTTTTTCAAATAACACTTGATGACGGCTCTTTTGCATATACCCGTGATGGCGCTTGGCAGATGGATGCTAACGGGCAACTTGTAACCTCGGACGGTTATCAGCTTCAACCCCCGATTACAATCCCGAATAATGCTAATGAAATCGTTGTTTCACAGGCGGGGATTGTTTCTTGTTCAATAGGTTCAAATTCTGAGCAGACTCAATTAGGGCAGATTCAGCTTGTAAAATTCCAAAACCCCTCAGGGCTAAAAGCAATCGGACATAATCTATACAGAGAAACTAATGCCTCGGGTACTCCCTTGCAGGGAACAGCAGGCGAAGAGGGTTATGGAACAATTGAACAAAATTTTATTGAAGGGTCGAATGTTCAAATGGTTGAAGAATTAATAGGCTTAATTAAAACAGAACGTGCTTATGAAACAAATTCTAAAGTAATTACTGCAAGTTCGGATATTTTACAGCAGACAACTCAAATTATTTAATTGATTGGTGAAATTTAAAGATGACAATAAAAAAAATAATAAAAAATTTAATTTTTACTTTTTTTGCATTAATGACAATTAATGCGGGTCATTGTTATACTCTAAATTATAACGAGCTTTATTCAAATATTTACTCAAATGTATATTGTGAAATTAAGCAAAATATTTCAAAATATTCTTCTGATTTTGAAATAAAGTTAACAGGAATCCCTAAAGAAGCGATTTATACAAACGATGCAACCAAGCCAAAAATTGAAATAATTTCACAAAATCCGCAAGGAAACACTTTTTCTCCTAATTTATATAAAAGAATATATATTAAAGATTCAAAAAATAATATAATTAAATCTTTTCCGATAAATATTCAAACAAAAGTTTATAAAGAAGTCTTAATTGCAAATGAAATTATTCCTTTTGGCGTTGAGATTAATTCTAATAATACGGAATTAAAAAGATGTGAAATTTCGAGAAATTTAACCAATGTTTTGATTGAAATTCCTAAGGGTTTGATTTCAAAAAGAAATTATCAAAAAGGAAGTATGATTTTGGCAAATTCTGTCAAAGCACAATCAATAGTTTTAAAAAATTCTTTAATTAATATAAGATTTTTGTCTGCTGCCGGTCTTGAAATAAAACTGCAGGGTCTTGCTTTAAAAGATGGGGCGGTTGGGGAAATTATTCTTGTTAAATCACAAAAATATAACAAGACTTATAATGCGGTGGTAGATTCTGCTTCGCAAGTTACGGTAAAAATATAAAAATGGAAAAGAAATAATGGAAAAAATAAAAAATCAAAATTTAATAATTGCAATTTGTATTTTAACAACGTTTTTTAATACGCAGGTAAATGCTGAAAGCCTTTTTTCTCTAAATGCTTCGCAAAGTACGGTGATTGAGCCTAAAGCACTTTATTCTTCTGTTCGTGCGCGCGGGGTGGGGGATTTGGTTTCGATTGTTTTGGATGAAGCGCCTTCGATGAGTGATACGGGTGTTTATTCAACAAAAAAAGAAAATTCCGTTGTGGAAAATTTTTCAAATGCTTTTAATGTTTTATTTAAAACAAAATTAAAAGGCGCGCTTGATGGCGTGGACGGTTCTTTGGGCGTTACGGGCGAAACAACATTATCGCGCAATATGCAATTAAGAGATACGGTAGTTGCGCAGGTTGTTCAGGTTTTGCCTAATGGAAATCTGCTTGTTCAAGGCAAAAAGAGTCTTGTTAATCAAAACGAAAGGGTGGATTTGATTATCTCGGGTGTGGTAGACCCGAAATGGATTAATCAATCAGGACAAATAAATTCAAGCCAGGTTGCAAATCTTCAATTCGCCATGAATGGCGCAGGAACAGTTTCCCGTGGTCAAAACGAGGGTGTTTTAGATAGAACTATAAGGACAATTTTCTAAGATAATGGGTAAAAAGATGACAATTAAAAAAATATTTACAATAACAATTCTGATTTTATCAATGTTGTTGTTTTCTGTTTCGCAAGTTCAGGCGATTTCTGAACAAACATTGAGAATTAAAGATATAACACATGTCAAAGGAATCAGAGAAAATCAAGTTGTCGGATATGGGCTTGTGGTAGGTCTTCAAAATACCGGTGATAATTCCCGTCATACGCAAATGACAAGCCAGCAAATGCTTTTGACTTTAGGAACGGTAATTGACCAATCAAATTATATCCAAAAAGGAACATCGGCTGCGGTTATTGTAACGGCAAATATTCCTCCTTTTGCAAAAGAGGGCGATAAGATTGATGTTACGGTTTCGGCAATGGCTGATGCTAAAAGTTTAGCAGGCGGTGTTTTGGTTCAAACGCAATTAAGAGCGCCTAATGGCGAAATTGTAGCAATGGCGCAAGGTCCTGTAACCGTTGGAGGAATAAAAGCTTCGGCGGGAGGTTCAAGTGCTTCCAAGGGAATTACAACAACAGGACGTGTTCCAAACGGCGCAATAATTGAACGGGATATTTTATCTACAATCGGAGATGAGACAAGCTTGACTTTGATTTTAGATAAAGCGGATTACACAATGGCTTCGCGTATTTCAAAAACAATTTCAACCCGTCTTGCACCTGCGCGCGCGTTGGATGGCGGTGCGGTTGA
>CAPYQR010000018.1:7861-9731 GCA_948742005.1 uncultured bacterium | reverse complement strand
TATCATTGATTGAAAACCAAATAGTCGGGGCGGTTTCTGAAAAAGCAAAAGTGATTGTAAATGAAAGAACGGGAACTGTTGTAATCGGCGGAAATACAAAATTGATGCCTGCGGCGGTTGCACATGGCGGAATTACCGTAACAATCAGGATGGAGAATGAAATTTCACAGCCTAATCCTTTTGCAATGGGTCAAACGGCGGCAATTCAAAATGCACAGATACAAATTGATGAAAAACAGGCATCTTTGGTTGAAATGAGTGCAAATACAAATCTTTCAGATTTGGTAAGCGCGCTTAATAATATCGGGGTTACGCCGATGGATTTAATAGCGATTTTACAAGCCTTATCGCAAGCAGGAAGCCTGCAGGCGGAATTGGAGGTGATTTAAGGTGAATAATTATATTGGCTCTGTTGGTTCAACACAAATTCAAAACAGCTCTGATTTAGCGGAAATTGAAAATATAAAAAGAGGTTCAAAATCTCAAAAAGAACAATTAAAAAAAGCATCGGTTGAATTTGAATCTATTTTTATATCGAAAATGCTTACAGAGCTTGATAAAACGATAGATAAAGAAAATTCTTTGTTTCAAGAATCGAAATATTTAGATAATTTTAAATCATTCATGTATAATGATATTGCACGTACCATCGCAAAAGATCCTTATCAAAATCTTGGGGTTGCTAAGCAATTGTATTCGCAATTAGAAAAAACAATAAAAGAATAAAAGGGAAATAATGGATATCAATAACGACACAAATATCTCTAATTTAATATCAAATTCAATTTCGAAATTGAATTTAAATTCAAGCAAAATTCAGCCCAAAAAACACCAAAAACCCCTTGATGAGACTAAAGATGTTCAAAAGACAGATTTTGTTGAAGAAGATAAAAACTTAATTGATAAAAAAATAGCGAATAAAATTGATGTTCAAGATATTCAAAAATACGCACAAACCATGGGCGAAACATTGTCTGTTGAAGATATTAATTACGGATTAATGTATGGCAGAAGTGTGATTGCGGATTATTGTGTGTAAAAATAAGACAGGGGAACTTAAAAATTAATGGATTATCAGGAATTATATCAAATATATTCAAATTTAAAAGAAAAACTGGAAGAAAAAAAACAGGCAATCATCAAAAAAAACCTTGAAGACTTACACAGGGTTGATGAAGAACTAATTGTCATTTGCGAAAAATTAAAATCAACGGATATTAAAAAAATTGCAGATTCTTTAAATTCGGAAGAAAAAACTAACCTCAAAAACCTTGCTGTTGAGATTAAAAAAATAGAAAATAATAACGAAATCTTAATAAAACATTCACTTGATGTTATAAATAACTTAATGTCTGGTATATTAAATATAGCAAAGCAGGATAATCAAGCTTATAACGCTCAAGGTAAAAATTGTTCCTCAACGGATATTTTAGGAACTTCATCAATCACGGAAGAAGCATAATATAAAAGGATTTATTAATTATGTCGCTCAATCAAAGCTTAAATATTTCACTCGGCTCAATGAAAAACAACCAATACGCGCTATCGGTTGTTGCACACAACATTGCAAACCTCCACACACCCGGGTATGTTAAGCAAAGAGTAGATTTTCAAGAAAGCGTTTTTGATACGGGGAATGATTCTGTTTATGGCAGAATCAGAGGCTTAAACGGTTCTGTTATTTCATCAATTTCAGATTATCTTGATGAGGGATTATTAAGAGATATTATTGACACAGGCGCAGATGCTGCTTATGATAATGCTTTAAATGATGCGCTATCGGGGCTTGATGATATTACAAATGCTCTCGGGGATGATGGTTTGAACGGTTTGTTGAATGCTTTTTATAAGGCTGCTTCTGACCTTGAAA
>CAPYQR010000018.1:0-7851 GCA_948742005.1 uncultured bacterium | reverse complement strand
AAAAATACCCGAATGATATTGCAATAAGGCAACAATATATTCAGGCTGCGCAAAATGTCTGTGAAAAATTTAATGACGTATCAAAAAAACTTAATTCTTCTAAGGAAGATATGATTGACGGGGTTAATAATAAAGTTGATAACATTAATACCCTTTTAACAAAAATAGCTGATGCTAACAAGGGCTATTTAACCTCGGGCAAAACAACAAGTGCAAAATCAGAAATTTATAACCTTTTAGATGAATTATCACAATACACAGATGCAACAATTACAACAAACGCTAACGGAACTGTAACCGTTGCAATAGGCGGGGTTGAAGTAGTTCAAGGTGCAAAACAAAACTACACCCTTGAAGCAGAAATTAATCCCGAGGGCAAAGATAAAACTGTGCAATTATCTCTGCGCTCTGTTGAAAACCCTGATTTTGTATTAAAAGAGGGTGTGACGGAAGCATTCTCAAAAGGAGCATTGAGCGCACAGGTTGAATTTTTAAATGGAACAACAAAAGCAAACTATTTTAACTATGACGATATTCAAAGCTTAATTGATGAAGCTGCAAACAATTTTGCAACAGAATTAAATAATATCCAAACATATGGTGCGGCGGATGATGCGACAAAATTTGCCGCCTATTTAAAATCAGATGGCGCAGGAAATACAACTTTAGAAAAAGTCAGCGAAGATATGCTCTCTGACCTTGTGATGTTTAATACAACCGATGGAAGCACTGTGATTAATGCTAAAAATATCCAAATTAATCAAAGCATAATTGATAACCCGGGATATATCGCAGCAGCAAGAATCGATTTAGATAAATATACAACCGTACAAGAAGATGGCACGGTTGTGGTTAGTGATGATTGGAAAAATGCTGTTGGAAATTCTGATAATGCAACAGAAATCACCAATCTGCAAAACAAAAAATTCTGTTCATTTAAAGGAAACGATTGTACTTTATCAAAATTTTTAGCAAATTTAGCGGGAAAAGTTGGCGCAGATGTAACAGATATCGCCTCAAAAGCAAAATTATCACAGGATTTGGCTGATGCCAGCGCGACAAACTATGCAAATTCAATAGGCGTTAATATTGACGAAGAATTGTCGGATATGATTCGGTTTCAGCGTGCTTATGAAGCTTCTGCAAAGATTTTTTCAACAGTAAATAATTTGTACGATACGATTTTGTCAATGGTTTAATATAATATTTAAAAAAGGATTTTTACTTATGCGCATTGCAACCTCAACAACAATGAATATGGCAGCAAACGCCTCCTCGGGAGCTTATGCAAATTATGTCAATGTTTTAGCTAAAATTATTTCAGGCAAAAATTTTACAAAAGTATCACAAGATGTTCTTGGCGCAACAAAAGTTCTTAAAATTAATGATGAGCTTGCAAAACTTGATGAATACCAAGGAAACATTGACACCGCGATGAAAGAAATGAGCTTTGTTTATGATACTTTGGGTGCTGTTAATGATAAAATGACAGAAATTAACGGTTTGATAGTAGAAGCAGCCAATGCCTCAACAACGCCCGAATCTGCCAAAGCGATTGCAACAGATATTAAAGAAAAGGTTAATACAATCGTTTCAAAAATGAATTCAAAATATCTTGATAATTATATTTTTTCAGGAACAAATACAGAAAAAAGAACCTATGAAACAGACGAGGACGGAAATTTAATCTATCAGGGAAGTCCTAAAGACGCACAATCGCGCAATTTGACAATTTCCGAGGGGAAAACTTTTTCCTATAATGTTTGTGCTGAATCTTTTTTTGGCGAATTAGACGGAAAAACCGATTTCTTTTCGCAAATGAATGAATTGGATGAGCTTTTAAATGCAGAACCTCTTGATTATAATGCAATAAGAGAAAAAATCGGAGTTTTGGAAGAAACACAAAATAAAGTAATCCAAACAACAGGCGCAATTTCAGCAAAGGTTTCAAAGCTTGATGCAACAGAAGAAATCAACAACTCTGCGATTTTAAGTTTAACGGAAAATAAAAAAGATATTGAAGAACTTGACCTTGCAAAAGCTGCAACAGAACTTGCAAACGCAAGAAATTCGCTTCAAGCAAGTTATACAATAAGTTCCGAAATTTTAAAAGGCGTTTCTTTATTGGATTATCTATAATCTGTTATTAAAAATTTTACTTACCATTATCGCTCTAAACTTGATTGTTAAGAGCTATTTTTTTAATATTTTAATTTAAAAGTTCTTCAAAAGTATCAACTTTTTTTTGAGTTCCGCAAGTTAAATCCTTAACGCTGTAAAATCCTTGTTTTATTTCATCTTCGCCTAAAATTATTGCAAAACGCGCGCATTTAGAAGCTTTTTCAAATTGTTTTGCAAATTTGCGATTTTGAAAATCAAAATCCGCACTCTTATTATTTTCCCGAAGTTTATAAACAAGTTTTAAAGCTTCCTTGGAGTCATTTGAAACCACAAAAAAGTCACATTTAGGCGCTTCTTTTTTTTCAACCAGCGCAAACAACCGCTCAACCCCCATCGCAAACCCGACAGCAGGCGTAGGCGCACCGCCAAGCATTTCAACAAGCCCGTCATATCTTCCGCCCCCGCAAACAGCACTTTGCGAACCCAGTGCGCTTGATTTGATTTCAAAAACCGTTCTGTTGTAATAATCCAAGCCCCGAACAAGAAATTTATTCCTTGAATATTTAATTTTTAATTCATCAAGATAAGAACAAACCTCCTTAAAATGCTCCGCGCAATCAGGGCAGATATAATCGTTTAAAATGACTTTTTTAACCTCTTCAAGTTCAAAAATCTTTTTGCAATCTTCATTTTTGCAATCAAGAATCCTTAGCGGATTTTTTGAATATCTCATTTTGCAATCATCGCAAAGTTTGTCTAAGTGCGGCTTTAGAATTTCTTTAATCGATTCTTTATAATCATTTTTGCACTTTGAACAACCCAGAGAATTTAATTCAACTTCTAAATCTCCTAATCCGAGCGATTTTAGAAATTGAACCGTGCTCAAAATAACTTCAACATCAGCTGTTGCTTTTTCAATCCCGAACATTTCAACGCCGATTTGGTGAAATTGTCTTTGTCTGCCTGCCTGCGGGCGTTCGTAGCGAAACATCGGTCCAAAATACCAATACTTTTGCGGTAAGCCTTGTCTGCTTAAATTATGTTCAATAAAAGCTCTGACAACCCCTGCTGTGTTTTCAGGGCGAAGAGTAATTGACGAGGCGTTTTTATCTGCCCCTCCGACACAAAAAGAATACATTTCTTTATTTACAATATCAGTAGAATCCCCGACCCCGCGCGCAAATAATTCCGTAGCTTCGAAAATCGGCGTTTTAATTTCACAAAATCCCGAGTTTTGAAAAACATTTTCCGCACAATCCAAAATCCACTGCCACGTTGCAATTTCTTGTCCGAAAATATCCTTAGTTCCGCGTTGAGCCTTGATTGCCATTATAAATTTTTCCTTTAAACTTTTGCTTTTATTGTACTACAAAAACAATTTCAAAAAAAAGCAAGGGGGATTTCCCTTGCTTGACTCTTGTTTTACGTTTTGGAATTGCTGTCATTAGATGCATGTAAAACTTGAGTATTAATATATGAATTTGTTATTTCTTTTTTCTGCCTTTTCTTGTGTTTTTTAAGGTATTTTCCTTTTGGATTTTTTCGTTAATTCCTGCTTCAAGCGCTGTTTTTTTAATGTAGTCCAAATATTCTTGCGGGTTAATATTTAGATTTTTCATCAATGAAAGAATAACCTTGACCCCTGATAAATTAAGCGAAAGATTTCTTGTCAAAAACAAGACAAATTCTAATCGTTTGAAATCATTAATGCCGTAGAGCCTTCTGTTTTTCTTGTTTCTGTTCGGTTTTAGAATTCCTTCTTCATCATAAATCCTTAAGGTGCGCTGGTGGACTTCAAGGGTGGCTGCTATGGCGCTGATTGGGAGGAGGGGTTTATCATTTTGTATTAACATAATTATTTTCTCAGTACTTTTAATTTAATATTCTTTGAAATATACTCAAACTATTTGCTTTATATAAAAATATTTTATATAATTTTCTATTGGATAAAATCATACAAATAGATAATATTAACCTATTTGGTTATAAAATTGTTATCAAAATAGTCTATAGAATAAACGATGAATTGGCTTTAATCTTAATATATGGAACTTTGTGAATTATTAGGAAAAAAGTTAAAAGAAATCAGAGAGAGCAAACGCTTAACACAACAAGAATTTGCAGAAAAATGCAATATGCATCATACAACCATTGCACTAATTGAGACAGGAAAAAGAACTCCATCACTCAAAGCAATAAAGCAATTTGTAAAAATTTTAGATATTGATTATATTGACTTATTTGATTTTAAAAATTCGTATTCTCTGGAAAAATCAAATAACGAGCTAAAGCTAGAGCTTGGAAAATTGGTTAAAAATTTCGACAGTACTTTGCTTCAATATATGGTCAATCAAGCAAAATCAATAAACAAACTTTATAATAAAGAAAATAAAAGGTAATAATAACATAAAAATTTACTCATTTATTTCTTTTTTGAAACAGTTAATTAACTTAAAAGCAATCTTTCTATTTGAATAATTTATATTTTTAAATGCCTCAACAGCCAGAAACAATAATTCTTTATCATCAATATTGTAAATCTTCTCATCAAATGTAAAAAGATAAGCTATTGGAATTTCAAGCGTATGTGCTATTTTTATCAAAACATTAAAAGACGGATTATTTATACCTATTTCAATACAAGAAAGTGTTTGCGGTGAAATCCCTGCAGATGTTGCAAGTTGCTTTTGAGAAAGTTTCTTTATTTTTCTGTATTTTGCAATATTAAGTCCTATTTTTTTCTTATAATATTTTAAAGTTTCATCATCTGTCATATCTTGTATCAATTAAATTTATAATATTAAAATAAAGATCAATTTTCTCATTTCTACCCTGGCGTAATTTTTCAATTATGGCATTTAATTTTTCTTCATTAATGCTTTTTGTTTCTTCTATTTCAAAAAAAGTCTTAGGAGGGACATTAAAAAAATTACACAATTTGCACAATGTTTCAGCCGAAAAAAAGGAATGACCATTTTCTAATTTACTTAATGTTCTTTCGTGAATTCCTGTTTTTTCGGATAAAAATTCTTGTGAAATGTTTAGCGAATTTCTTTTATTTGCAATTAATTTGCCAATTTTATTTTTTACATTTTTACTCGTGTAATTATTCATAAAATAATACTAGTTTATATGTATTTATAATTCTATGCACTAACTATACTTTAAAATATAGGCTAACTAGTCTGGTAAAAATAACTATTTATTATTATGTTATACTAAATTCATGAACAAAGAATATTTAATTCTTTTAGGAAATAATATTAAAGCTCATAGAGAAGAAAAGGGCTTGACTCAAGATGACATCGGATATAACGGAATTTCGCGCTCTATGGTGAGTTTGATTGAAAAGGCGTTGAGCGATATTACGGTTAGTAAATTAAAAGTTATTGCCGATAATCTCGGGGTTAAAGTTAAAGATTTATTTGATTTTGAATAATATAGTTATAAATTTAATTTATGAATGAAAAAGCGAAAAAAATAATTATTGGCAGTCTGATTAAAAAACAAAGAGAGAAAAAAGGCTTGACGCAAGAAAAAATGAGCGCTCTTGTCGGCATTGACCCGACAAATTTAAGTAAAATTGAGAGAGGACTTAGCTTTCCGTCTTTTAAAAATTTTTGCTCAATAGTAGAAATTTTAAAAATCGAACCAAACTATTTTCTTAATTTTGTAAACTTTGAAAAAGAAAATAATACCCAAAATAAAGAATTATCAGAATGTATAAAAACTTTATCCGACGAATCACAAGATAAATTAATCGAGTTTATTTTAAGCCTGAAATGAAACCGATTTTATTTTATTCTTTGAAAAAATCAATCAAGGGAATATTTAATGCGGATGCAATCAAATCAATGCTTTTAATACGAGAATTTTGTTTTGCATTTTCTAAATTACTTATACAATTAACACTTAATCCGCTTAATCTTGCTAAATCCTCTTGAGATAATTTTTTCTCAAGTCTTGCGTTCTTTATTTTCTTTGCTATTAATTTTTTTATAAATAATTTATTATTTTTATCCATTCTTAGATTTTTTCATATTTGCAAAACATTGTGAATAGATTATTACCGAAAAATATAGATTATAATATGAATTTAATTATTAAATTTTGATTTTTTGTATATAGTTTGAATTTTTGCTATAATTTACAAATGAATGATGATGAATACAAAAAAGCATTAGGTGAAAAGATTAAAAGCATAAGACGGTCATTAAATTTAACTCAAGAGAATTTTTGCGCACAGATAAACTTGGAAGCTGCCAATTTAAGCAATATAGAAAACGGTAAATCATATCCCTCAATGCCGACATTAATTAATATAATTAAAAAATTTAACGTCCAACCTAACGACATCTTCGACATTGATTATTATCAAGATGTTGAAATGGTTAAAAAAATTGCCTTTGATTACTATTCAAAACTTCCTATAGATAAAAAAATAATGGCGTTGAAAATTATTATGCTTATTAATGAAGAAGATAAGAATTAAATGCGCTACAGTGAATTAGGAAAATATATTAAAATTAAGCGTGAAGCAAGCAAAATATCACTGAATACTTTTGCAATTAATAATGATATTGACCCTGCGATTTTATCAAGAATTGAGAATTTGAAACAGAATATAAAATTAAATGTTTTAGAAAAAATTGCAAAAGGTTTTAATAAAACTCCTGCTGAATTTTTGACGGAGTTTGAAGGATTTTGATATAATAAAAATGCAGGTTGAAAAACTTGCAGGGTGTACAACTCATCCGCCAGCACAGACAATGTACTAAGAATTGGCTGGAAAGGAGAGTTAAAACTATGATTGACAAAATAATAATGCTACTAATCGTAGCAACGCTATTCATAGTAGCATTAAATTTGAATTCATAGGGTACTAAGAGAAGTCCTCGATGAGATTAACCGCCTTATCGGGGGCTTCACCCTATATTTATTATACCCTATTTATTGCAAAATTCAAGACATGATAAAATTTATTATTAAAAATGGTTAAGCCTTTGATTTTTGGTGTATTCTTGTAATAGGAGAATATTTTTTAAGGAATTTGTATGCAAAGTTTGATAAAAGATGAAATTAAATTAAAAGCTTTTGATATTGTTGAAAATGCACAGAGGGAAGTTTTGGGCATTTTTTCTTTGATTGATGAAATTGCGGAATTTAATCAGAAAAAAGTTTTGGATGCTTTTCGTAAGAATAAAATCGGTGAGGAGCATTTTTATACAGTAACAGGTTACGGGCACGATGACATTGGGCGCGAGGCTTTGGATAAGGTTTATGCGGATGTTTTTTGTGCCGAAGCGGCAATTGTTCGGCCGCATTTTGTTTCAGGGTCGCATACTATTGCTTGTGCTTTGTTCGGGGTTTTGCGCCATGGTGACAGATTGGTTTCAATTGCAGGTGAACCTTATGATACCATGCAGCAGATAATCGGTTCGCGCGAGGGGTGCGAGGATTTTGATTCAAGCTTAATGGGTCATGGGGTTAAATATAGTGAAATTCCTTTGAAGAATGAGCTGGAAGTTGATTTTGAAAATATTGAAAAATATCTTCTGCCTGATACAAAAATGGTCTTAATCCAGCGTTCGCGCGGCTATAGTTCAAGAAAACCGTTGAAAATCGAGGATATTAAAAAGATTATTGAAATTGTTAAGGGGAAAAATCCTGAAATTTGTTGCTGTGCTTCATTTTCAAATTGAATTGTTTGAATCAAATCCGTTCTTAATT
>CAPYQR010000017.1:7073-17147 GCA_948742005.1 uncultured bacterium | reverse complement strand
TCGTTTGTATAAGAAGCAGGTGTATCTGTAATTATATCTTCAACAGGAATATCTCCTTTTATAACTTGAATGTTTTCATCTTGTATGCCGTTTGAAATTTCATTTGATACGACATTACTATTTTCAACAGCCAATGCTAAAGCATATCTGTTTCTTAATTTCATTGCCGTTCTTTGTCTTGATGGCAAAAGCATGTACATATCCATGTTCATAAATGCTTCATCATAAGAATTTAATTGAGAAAGATAACCGCCCAATTGCGCCGCAACAGGAGCTGCTAAAACACCCGGGTTAAGCGCATTGTATGTTGGTCTGTTAGGGTTGATTCCGCCTTTTACGCGGTTAAAGTTCAACATTCCCTCATCAGGGTCATATTCTGCGTTATATTTAAATATTGGAGAATAGACTATTTCTCCGCCTGTGTATTTTATTGATTCTTGAAGCGTTTGTTTAACATCGTCACTCATACCATTTGCAATCGGCGACATCGAAAAAGTTTCATCAGTTGTCGGATTTAACACAACAATATCTGTAATATTGATATTATTTGAATTGGCGGTTATAGAATCAACCGCGATTTTATCAATTTCTTTTGCGTTTAAATCAGCATCTAATTTTACATTCAAATCTTGATTTAAGGTTACATTTCCTAAATTAGTATTTTGAATTGCATTATTTGCTAAACTCAAGCTTCCGCCGTTTGCAACTAATCCTGCAGAGTTTTGGATATTTCCATTTTGCCCGAGGGTCAAAGTTCCGCTTTGAAGTTCGATTGTATTACCCTGAATTTTATTGTTTATGGTTGAATTATCCTTTACTTGAATATTTGAAGTTGAATTACCTGTAATTTCTTCGTTAATTGTTGCGTTATTCAAAGTAATCATGCCTTGGTTAAGCATTTTATCGTTTATTAGTGAATTTTCAATATTTATTGTTCCAAGGTTATTAATTGCAGTATTATCTTTAAAACCATCAATATTTTTAACATTATTAATGTTTAAAGTCTGCCCCTGTGCAATTGTCATACCCTCTGAATCATTTGTTGAAACAATTGCATTATTATTTCCCGAAATTGTCATTGTTGAATCTGCTCCACCCATTTGTCCGAGTGGATTTACAACAACTTCATCTTTCGCCATTGCATAAATTCTATTATTATCAACGTTTGAAAAAGCTTCATTTAAATCGGGAATTACACCTGTAGAAAAAGTTAATTCACCGTTTTGTTTATCGTATGTTAAATAATAATTATTTGAAGTTCCAACTAAATTAACATCAGGATTTGTTGATAATTCAAAAATATTTTTAAGCTTATCTGATGCAATTAATGTTGACATTGAATCATCTGCTAAATCTGAGGTTATGTTAATTTCTGAAATAATTATCTTATTTCCATTATCATTAACCGTTTGCGCATCAAAATTATCAGCTTTTTTACCCGCAAGATCAGCATCAATTATTATTCTTAAATCATCTTCCAGATTCAAATTGCCTAAATCATATTTTTTAATTACCTTATCTGCAAAAGAAACAGTTGCATTGCTGTTTTGTTTAACATTGAAACTTTTTGCATTCACAAAGAATGTTGAATCTTTTAAAAGTGTTAATTTACCGCCAAATAGGTTCACAATACCCTCAAATTTTGACATATCGGAATTAACAACAACATCACCCTTAACATCGACATCTCTTGCTTTTGTTACGATAACGTCAGGTTTATTTATATTCAAAACAGAAGAATCATTAGAAGTTATTGAATCGTTGAAAATAATATCTGAATTTTGCGCAATAACATTAATTGTTCCATTTTCTGAATGAATTGCGTTTTGTTCATTATTTTGAGCTTTATTGTTTTCAAAAACTACATCTTTTTTATCGGCAACGATATTCAAAGTTCCTTTGTTTTGAATTGCGCCGCCCCGGGTTTTTGAAGTGTTTTCTTTGAATGAAGAATCGACAATATTCATAACACCCTCGTTTGTAGCAAAGCCGCCTTTATCGGAAATAAAGCCTTTTACTTCATTGACATTGTTAACTGATAATTTTTGAGAATTATCAACTTCAACGCCCGCGATTTCACTTCCTTGTGAATTATCAGCAATGATTGAATTATTATCACCGTTGATTGTTAAGGTTGAATCCGCTCCGCCGAGTTTTCCGAGGCTTTGAGAAACATTTTCATCCTGCGCTAAAGAATATAGTCTGTCTGATTGAGTTTCAGCAACTGCCGAATTTAAATTATTAACCGCAGTTGCAGATTTAAAGGTTAATTCGCCGTTTGATTTATCATAAGTTAAAAGATAGCTTTCTTTTGCGCCCTCAATTACAACATCAGGATTACTTGAAAGTTCAACCGAATCTTTCAAAACATCATCTGCAACAATTGTTGTAACTTTTTTAACTTCTTCATCATTAATTATATTAATTTTTGAAATCAATATCTTATAATCATTATCATTAACAATAGTTGAAGCGCTTAATTTGTCGCTTTGAGCATTTGCATTATTTAAATCAGCATCAATTATGACATTCAAGTTATCTTCCAAAGTTAAATTACCCAAATCATATTCTTTGATAACACCATCTGCAAATGAAATTTCAGAATTTTGCTTAACAACAAATGCTTTAGCTTTGTTAAATAAAGTTCCCGCACTTCCTAAAGAAATTTTTCCACCGAACAAATTAACGCTTCCAAGAAAACCTGACATGTCGCTGTTTACAACGATTTCGCCTGTTGTTCCTGCGTTTTGTGAAATTTTATTATCAGCTGTTGTCGGTGCTGTTGTTTCATCCCAAGTTCCTGTTTGGTTAATGTTTAACACAGCCGTATTATTTGCAGATTCAATATTATCATTAAAAACAATTTTTTTACCGTCTGCAGCGTTCAAATTAACGGTTGTTTTATCATCGGTATAAATTGCATTATTTTTAAAGCCTGAATCAGCTGTTCCGTATCTGTTACCCTCAAAAACAACATCTTTTTTATCGGCCATTATTGATAAAACACCGTTTAATTTATTTAAAATAGCTCCGCCAAAAGCACCTTTTATCCCGTTGTTATATTTGTTTTGAGTTCCAAAAGCAGTATTGTTTTTAAAAGAACTGTCTTTAATTAATGAAACTTTTGAATTGTAATAAGCACCTCCACCGGAATTTACCGATTTTCTTTCAACGTTGCTTGTTGTTGAATTATTTTCAAAAGTAGAATTATCAACAATCGCATAAGGAGCATAAGTATCTGTATAAATCGCTCCGCCAAAAGCATCATAATTATTATCCGAAGTTGAATTTGACCGGTTATTTTTAAATGTTGAATTTTCAACTTTTAAAACTCCGTTTGCAAAAATCGCTCCGCCTTTTGAATGAGCGGTTGAAACTGTTTGATTATTTGTAAAAGTTGAATCTTTAACAGTCAAAGTATTTTTACCCGCACTTGATGTATTCATTAAATAAATAGCTCCACCAAAAGCTTGTGCGCTTTTACCTGCTTCATCAGGAGTTTGATTTAAAACTGCGCTGTTTGAATCAAAAGTTGAATTTTGAACCGTTGCAGAACCAACAGACGTATATAAAGCTCCGCCAAAGGATTTGTTACCTATTTGGTTGCTTACGGAATTGTTTAAAAATTTAGTATTTGAAATTACCGTTGTTTTTCCGCTTGAAGCTGCAATTGCGCCGCCCGATGTAGTTCCTGCTACTGTTCCTGTTGCGGTAATTGAATTTTGGCTGAAAACCGAATTATCAACATTTATTTTTCCGCTTGATGAAGAGCCGTAATAATACAACGCGCCGCCGCTGCCTGTAGAAGCATTATCAGTGTTACTTAAAGCAAGCTTGTTGTTTTCAAATACTGAATTTTTAATATCTGCCTGTTTAACATTGCCTGATTGCAACGCAACAGCACCGCCTTGTCCGTTTATTGCTTGAATTTGGTTTTGACCAAAATACGAAGAATTAATTTCAACAGCACCTTTTTCTATATTAAGCGCTCCACCCATTGCTTCAACAGAAGCAGGAGCTTCAATTTTATTTTCAATAAAATATGTGTTGTTTATAGTATGTTGAAAATTAGCCGAACCAACGCCTATATCCTGGTGGACTGCTCCACCTTTAAAAATTTTATTATATGCACTTTTAATTAAATTTTCTTTAAAAAAGGTGTTGTTTGTCTTAAGTTCTACAAATCCCGCATAAACCGCACCGCCGTAAGAATCTTTATCTTCTAAATCGAGTTGATTACCAAAAATTATAGAATCATTAAATGTTAAAACACCGTTTACATCTTTTTCCGAAACATAAATAGCTCCGCCAGCAACAGAAGATGTTGTTTCATGGGTATTTTTAAAGGCAGACATTCCGCCTTGAAGAGTATAATAGCTTTCATACATCTCTCCTGTCATTTCATCAACCGTTTTAACAGTAACAGTGCTAGGCATCAATTCAGAATAAATAGCGCCGATATTTTGAACAGTATAATTTACATCATATCCTTTTGTATTAACATATATATCAATACCTTTGTTATCAAAGCCGCTAAGCCCATAAAACATATTTTCGCCGCCATCAATACCCCCTGTTAAAGATGCAAATTGCGAAAATGAGCCTAATTGTTGACTTGCGTTAATATCGCTGTCTAAAATAATATTTCTGTTTAAATCATTAAATTCATAAGCACTAACAGTGCCCTTGATAATAAAGGCAGACAAAAAAGCCAAAATTACTAAGGATTTTTTCAATCTCTTATTCATCATCTACTCCCAGACTAAATTTTAAAAATACAGTTACATTAGTTATATATTAACTACCAACTCTAATATATAACTAATTTTTAGACGGGTGAATAGATAAAAAGATTTATTTTTAAATAAAAAAATTAAAAAAGGCGGAAAAAATCCGCCTTTAATTTGTATGTAATTATAAATAATTTATAATTAACAACATCCGATTTGAGAATGGAAAGTTCTTGAAATTACATCATCTTGTTGTTCTTTTGTTAATTTGATAAAGTTAACTGCATAACCTGAAACTCTTACTGTTAATTGAGGATATTTTTCAGGATGTTGTTGTGCATCTAATAAAGTGTCTCTATTAAATACATTAACATTTAAATGATGTCCGCCTTTTGTAACGTATCCGTCTAAAAGGTCGATTAGGTTTTGTTCTTGTTGAGTTGCCATATTATTATTTTCCTTTTACTTTTTTCTTATAATATTCTATCTGCAAACGCCTTCACAGCAGCCACAGTCAAGTTTTATATCAAGGTCGCCCATAAACACTTCGTCTTTTCCTAATGCATTAGGAATGATTGAGAAAGTATTTGAAATACCATCTTGTGCATCATTAAACGGAAGTTTGGCAACAGAAGCCAATGATGCTACAGCGCCGTTTGTATCTCTTCCATGCATCGGGTTAGCTCCGGGTGCTAATGGAACGCCTGCTTTTCTTCCATCAGGAGTATTTCCTGTTTTCTTTCCGTAAACAACGTTTGATGTGATTGTTAAAATTGACATTGTAGGAATTGAGTTTCTGTATGTGTAGTGTTTTCTAATCATTCCCATAAATTTCTTAACAATATCAACAGCAAACTGGTCAACTCTATCGTCATTGTTGCCGTATTTAGGATATTCGCCCTCTACTTCATAATCAACAACGATTCCTTGTTCATCTCTTATTGTTTTAACTTTTGCATATTTAATTGCGGATAATGAATCGGCAACTACTGATAAACCTGCAATTCCTGTTGCAAAGTAGCGTTTAACGTCTCTATCATGAAGCGCCATTTGAGAACGTTCATAACAATATTTATCATGCATGTAATGAATTACATTTAATGTATTAACATACAATCCTGCAAGCCATTCCATCATATCTTCATATCTTGCCATAACTTCATCAAAGTCAAGATATTCAGATGTTATAGGACGATATTTAGGACCGATTTGTTCTTTAATTCTTTCATCAACGCCACCATTAATTGCATACAACAAGCATTTTGCAAGGTTAGCACGTGCACCGAAGAATTGCATTTCTTTACCTACAACCATAGAAGAAACACAACATGCGATTGCATAATCATCGCCATGTGTAACTCTCATCATATCATCATTTTCATATTGGATAGATGAAGTTGTAATTGAAGTATGAGCAGCATATTCTTTAAAGCCTTGAGGCAATCTTGTTGACCAGAGAACTGTTAAGTTTGGTTCGGGTGCAGTTCCAAGGTTTTCTAAGGTGTGTAAATATCTGAATGAGTTTTTAGTAACCATGTGACGACCGTCAACGCCGACACCGCCGATTGATTCTGTTACCCATGTCGGGTCGCCTGAGAATAATGAATTATATTCAGGGGTTCTTGCAAATTTAACCAATCTTAATTTCATAATCAAATGGTCAATAATTTCTTGCGCTTCAGATTCTGTTATAACGCCGTTAACCAAATCTCTTTCAATGAAAATATCAAGGAAAGTTGAAGTTCTGCCGATTGACATTGCAGCGCCGTTTTGTTCTTTAACAGCTGATAAATAGCCGAAATAAAGCCATTGAGCAGCTTCACGAGCATTTGAAGCGGGTTTTGAAATATCAAAGCCGTATTTTTGACCCAATTCTTTCATTTCGCCTAATGCTCTGATTTGTTCTGCGATTTCTTCTTTTAATTGAATTTTATCAGGAGTCATTTCGCCATCCAGGGAAGCATGTTGTTCTTGTTTATCTTCAATTAATCTGTCAATACCGTATAATGCAATTCTTCTGTAATCGCCGATAATACGGCCGCGGCCGTAAGCATCGGGAAGTCCTGTTAAAATAGCAGCATGGCGCGCTTTTCTCATTTCAGGAGTGTAAGCATCGAAAACACCTTGGTTATGTGTTTTTCTGTATTTTGTAAAGATTTCGGATACTTCAGGGTCAACTTCATAACCATAAGATTTGCAGGAAGTTTCAGCCATTCTGATTCCGCCGAAAGGCTGCATAGAACGTTTTAGAGGAGCATCAGTCTGCAAACCGACGATTTTTTCAAGGTCTTTAATTATATATCCGGCATCATGAGATGTGATTGTTGATACAACTTTTGTATCCATATCGATAACGCCGCCTTTTTCTCTTTCTTCTTTAAATAATTCGCAGCATCTATCCCAAAGCTTTGTTGTTGCTTCGGTCGGTCCTGCCAAAAAGCTTGAATCGCCGTCATAAGGCGTATAGTTTTTTTGAATGAAATCGCGGACATTAATTTCACTTTGCCATTTTCCCGATTTAAAATCCATTATTATTTCTCCTTTTTTTAATGACTTAATATTTTATAAAATTATATCATAAAAAAACTTTGTAAAGATTTAATAAAAAATTTAATTTTTTATTAATTTTGTTAAAATAACATAATAAAACTTTATCGGAGAAAAACCATGAACTTGTCTTATTATTTCCCATTATTACTTGTAATAGGTTCTTATTACACATATCACAACCTTTTAAAAAACCAGCCTGAAAATGTCAATCCTTATTTGGCACTTTGTGTTGCCTATATTGTCTGTGTTATTGTTTGCGGGATTTTATTTTTTACAACAAATAATTCAAGCCCTTTAAAAGAATTAACAAAACTAAACTGGACAAGCTATGCCTTAGGGATTGCAATTGCAGGAGTTGAAATCGGCTACACTCTTGCCTACAGAAGCGGCTGGCACATCAGCATCTGCGCGCTTATTGCAACGGTTGTTGTTTCAAGCCTGCTTGTTGTAACGGGAATTTTGTTTTACAAAGAAGCTTTTTCAATTCAACAATTTATCGGCGTAATTTTTTGTTTTATCGGTTTATTTTTAATTAAATAACAAAAAGGCAATTTTCGGCTTGCTTGGGTTTTATTAGTTTATGAAAATTGCAGATTTTTATAATATTAATAATAACCGTTTAAAAACCCCAAACTTCAATACAAATTACACATTTAAAGGCTTGGGATTTTTAAAATTTTTAAATAACCTCTCACCCCTTAAAAAAGACACAGTCGAATTAACACCCCCGCAGGAAAAACAAAAACGAACACAAAAAAACAGATATTGAAAAAATAAATAAAAATAACATTTTTTTAATCGATAAAATTCTTACCTATAAATGTTTAAACGAAAACTGCAACGCGGGTAAAATCGCACAATTAACTTCCGCAAAAGAAACTTCCCCCGAACAAATCAAAAAAATCTGCACTTTGATAGATAAAATCCTATCGAGCAATTTAAAAAATAATTTTTATTTTATGAATTGTTTTGAGCTGATCACAACAAGCGCTTTAAACAAAGAAAGCGCAGAAGCAAAAAATATTCTGCTTGATAAAATCCTAAGTCAAAAACATTTCTTAAAATATGATGATTTTATCGATGAAGCAGCCTGCGCCCTCTGGCAAACTTACAGAATAGAAGAAGCAGAATCAAGATGTAAATTAATTGATTTATTTTTAAGCAACAAAGATTTTAATTCATCACACCTTAAAACCCTCGGCAGCATTTTGCGCCTTTGCAATCATGAAGAAGACGCGCAAAATCAATATGAAGTTTTCGATAAAGTAATAAATGCCAACGAACAAAATTTAATAAATAATTTAACCGAAATTGTTTCATCCGCGGATAAAACCGAAAAAACGCAGGCTATGGTTGGTTTTATCGATAAAATAGAAAACAGCGGATTTTTATTTGAAAATCAGGATTTTATGAAACAAGCGCCCCGCTTAATCATGCAAACCTACAACCGAGATTACCTCAGTGCAAGAATCGAAGTGATTGATTTTGTCGAAAATAATGAAGAATTGCGCGGCAAAAACCTTTTTATCAAAAAACTCCCGCAATTGCTCGAAAATATCACAAATCCTCAAAAAGCGCAGGTTGCAATTGATTTTCTTGAAAAAATACTCAAAGATGACAGTTTTTTTATCGAAAAAAACCAAACAGACAATCTCGCTTTCACAATTCCACAAATAATTACTCTTGTAAACAACAAAGACGAAAATATCGATTATTCGACAATCAAAAAACTTTACCGGACTTTCGGCTGCGAAACAACCTCGCGTTTTAGTGAAAACGACACAAAAATTGCCTGCCGTTTTTTTGATTTGCGCAATAAAACTTCAACAAATGAACTAACCGCAGCACAAAAGAAAGATTTTCTCAAAAGATTAATCGCAAGCAACGAAGATTTATTCAAAACTTCAACTTTTCTTGAAAAAGAACTTCCACTTCTGCCATCAAGCAAAAAAGAATATTGTACCCTTTTGCCCGCTCTGGTAAAATCTTTAGGGATTGAAGTTAAATTATATTCCAAAGAAGAAATTTCACAATTCAACAAATCCCTGACTGATTTTTCATCGATTCTTGAAAAAATGCAAGATGACGAATTCAACAACCTTGAAATCAATCAGGAATATTCAAAAGACGAATTTATCAAAGATATTTTTTCAATTCTTAAAAACATGAACGCAAATGAAAGACAAAAAGTTTATGATTATTACGGTTTTGAACTTTATAAAAACAACCGCACAAAAACAGGTTTTTCAATAGCAGGATATCCTGTTAATTTGAACAACGGCAAAAAACTAAGCCGGATTGAAAACCCGAAAACAAGACAAACAATCGAAAAACTAAGACCTTTTGTCATTAGATTTTCGCAAAACAATAAAATAATCTCAAATAACCCCGAAATAGAAAAAACATTAAATAAAATTGTCGAATTTTTCCCCGAATTAAGAACACAAATAAATAAATTCCAACACAAAACACAGGATTTTGATTTATTTAAACATTCAATCAAAACAATGCAAAAAATAATTCAAAACCCCAATTTTAAAGCTTTAAATGATTCCGACAAAAAAATTCTCCTTTTAGGGGCATTATTCCACGATTCAAACAAAGCGGAAAATTATTTCACCCCGAAGCATTCACAAAACAGCGCATTTGACGCCTTTTACATAACAAAAAAACTAAACTTAACCCAAGAAGAACAAATCAAACTTCACACCCTAATCAAAAGTCACGAGTGGCTTTCATACATCAACAATTCTGCAATCACGCCCGAAGAAAAAGAAAAAAGACAAAAAAACAT
>CAPYQR010000017.1:0-7063 GCA_948742005.1 uncultured bacterium | reverse complement strand
CAATATGACAATTTCTTCAAATTGATGAAAATCCTTACAATTGCCGATTTAAAAGCAGTTAAGGAAGATAATGAATTTTATGAAAAATATAAAAACATTCTTGAAACCGAAAGCAAAATCGTTCAAAAATATATTAACGAGCTCAAAACAACCCGCCCGCTTTTGCCCGTAACCAAATTCCCAAACGCAGCAAGAATCGCACAGGAAATTAAATTTACAAATAAAGACGGCTCAACAAACCTGAAAGGAATTTACAAAGATAAAGACAGACTTATTGTAATTAAGTTTAACGAAGTCGAAAATGAAACCTGGGAAAAAATCGGCTTTGAAAAAGGCACGATTTCAAAAGGAATTGAAACAACAACAAGCCAAAACGCAAAAATAAACACAGGAAACTTAAAATTCTTCGCCCATGGATTAGAATACGCAAACCAGCTTGCAAGATTTGATGCTTTTTCATTAATCGATTCCGATGCCTTGTTATCTGTAAGTTACGCCGAATGTCCCGAAGAAAAATACCGCTTTTTCAGAACTCAAGGCGTAATTTTAGATGCCGACACAAAATTTATCCATGGCGGCGGAGATTCTGATTCCGGTTCAGGATACGGCAAAAATATCCAAACTTTCAAAGACAATTACATTTTCAACGGCTTAATGGAAAAAGAAAGAATATATATTTCAAACTTAATCAAAAAAACTCTTGATTTAAATGATGAAGAATATGTTAAATTTATCGAAAAAAATCAAAACAAAAGCTTTGAAGAAATAGAACCAAAACAAACAAGAGAAAAATTAATCCGAGCATTTGCACAAATTAATTCAAACAAAAGAAAAGGCGAGCGAAGCTACAACGAAATGTTTATTTCAAACCCAAAAAACCCCATGGCAGTTTTTGCTTATGAATCCGACCCTAAAAAACAAGTGGGAAATCCTTTGGAATTTTTAAACAACATAGAATATAAAATAGATTTCTTGCGCGAATACGCTCTTGAACACGATGTTTCTTTTGTTGTTTTCGGAGATTAATTATTAAAATATTTGTAACAAAATGTAAATTATTAGTCTAAAAACCTAAAGTTTTAATGAAACCTTGCCGTAATTCATTAATGTAAGGTGAAAAACAATAGACAATAAGGAGCAATAAGTATGGATATTAATCAAGTAAGATTTGGGAACTACACAATTGGCAATTCTCAAGCAAATTTAGGAAAAAAGGAAGAAACAAAAAAGGGTGATGTAGAACAAAAAGCGCAAAACAACGATTTGCCTAAAATCAGCGCGGATGATTTTTACAATGCAATGAATATAGCAGGCTTGCAAAACAAGGCTCAAATTTCAATTGCAAAAAAAGATTTATCAACACAAGAGGGGATTAATGCTTTAATTGCAAAATATTCAACCCCCGAACAAGTTAAAAACATTGAAGCCATGATGAATAGATTTAATTCAGGAGTAGAAAAAACAGCAGATGTAATTGATGCTGAATTTAAAGGCATCTTTAAACCGGCTGATAAATACGCTCTTGCAGCAAAAGTTTTTGCGCAAAATGAGTAAATTCCTGAAAAATTACGGAAATTTAGCAAATGCAATCGTTAGCACAAGCTAAATATGAGAAGTTTTCCTTATTCTCCTCTATTGTTTAATTTTTAATGCCGTTAAGTTCCTTAACGGCTTTTGTTTTGTTTGATAAATTCAATTGCCTCTTCTTTTGTTGAAATTTCATTTGTCATTTGAGCTATTTTTAATTTTTCCAACAATTCTCCAACTTCTCTGGAGGGCTTAATGTTTAAAATTTCCATAATTTCTCTGCCATCTAATAATGTTTTAGGATTAAGCGCCAGAGATTCAACATTTTTATAATATTTTTCAAGCTTTTCAAGATGGGATAAATTTTCTTCAATCATCTTGCTCTTAACCGCCTCTCCTCTTGCCGACAATCTGTCTGCACGCGCAAGCGCAATCAAATCAAGGGAATCAGAACCGATTTTGCGGACAAATCTGGCAAAAGCTTTGTCTTCACAAGAATTCATCAATGCCGAGGGGTAAATGTGATATTTAATCATTTTTGTAATATAGTTTATCTGCTTTGTTGAAAATTTTAATTTTTCAAGCTCACCCCTTGCAAATTCAGCCCCAACAACATCATGCCCGATAAAACGATGTCTTCCGTCAGGTTCAATTGACCATGTTTTAGGTTTCCCTATATCATGATAAAATCCTGCAATTTTCAACAACGGATTTGATGTTTCAAGATTTTTGACCGTTTCAATCAAATGATGAATTAAATCAAGATGATGATGAGAATTAGGAGGAATTTTTTTAACTTCATCAACAAAAGGAAAAACAACAGCTAACGTTTCATCTTCAAGCATTTTAAGCAAAGTTTGAACCAGAAAATCTCCCTCAAAAATCTTAATTATTTCATAATTTATCCGCTCAAAAGCCACATTTTTAATTAAAGAAAAATTTTTCTTTAAGAATTTTTCAAGCTCTTCATCAAATTCAAACCCTGTTAAAGAATAAAACCGATAAGAGCGCAAAAATCTCAAAGGGTCATCTTTTAGATTATTTAAATCAACTGTTCTTATTACTTTATTTTTTATATCCAAAATCCCATCAAACGGGTCAAAAATTTCTTCTTTGTTTAAATTATAAAAAATAGAATTAATTGTAAAATCACGCCTTTTGGCATCTTTTAAAATATTATTATCAAGCGCTTTTGATATATCAAAATAATTAATTTTATCCCTCAAAACAACCCTGTAAATCTCGTTTTCTTTATCCAGTTCAACAAAAACCCCATCAAGCGCTAAGGCGATTTTTTGTGCTAAGGCATAACTTGATGAAGTTGTGACTAAGTCTCTATCAAAAGAAATCTCACCCTTAAGAAAAAAATTTCTCAAATATCCGCCGACTAAATATACTTCATCATCTTTTATTACTTGTGAAATTGCTTTTAAAACTTCATCTTTAATTTCTTTATTTTCAATTAACATATAAACCTATACTTCATCAAGCCTTAAAACAACATTTGAAACACCTGCCGTTACGGCATTTGGTGCTTTATAAATCATTTTTCCTAAAGTTATCAAATTATAATTATTTTGAATAAAATATTCAAATTCAGCATTTGAAAATCCGCCCTCAGGCCCGATTACAATTGCAATTTTATTATTTACATCAATTTTATTTAAAACTTCATCCAATTTTTTATTAACATTTTTTTCAGCAAAAATAATAATATTATCCCGCTCAAATTTTAATAAAGCTTCCAACAAGCTTGAAACAGGATGTATTTGCGCTAAATCAGCTCTTTCACATTGTTTAAAATTTTCAAGCGCAATTTTTTGCCATTTTTCTTGTTTTCCATCCAATGCTTTTTTTGAAACCGAAACATTATCCGATATCACAGGATAAATCTCCCTTACTCCCGTTTGAACAGCATTTGCAATTGCTAAATTTTGAGCATCATTCATCAAAACGCTTTGAATCAAACAGATATTTGTTTTTAAAAACCTGTTTGATTTTTCCGTTTTTAATACTTCTGCTTTTAAAAATCTTTTAGTTATTTCAATAATTTTACACTGATAAACAATCTTAAATTCATCAATAAATTTTATTAAATCACCGGTTTTGATTCTTAAAACCCTTGAAAGATGAAAAAAATCATCATTGTATTTATCAGAATCCAAAGTTAAAATGTTGTTTTTTATATCTTCTTTTTTAATTAAAAAATGTGGCATGACTTTATTATTTTAACACAAAATAAGGGTTTTCTAATACTTTTAGAGGATATTTAAAGATTTTTTTAAAGTGGTTAAATGTCAAGCCCTGTTTGAAATTTAAGGAAATTTTATACTTTAGTATGGTTTTTTTATAACTAAAGTATAATTTAAAAAGTCCGTTACCTTTATCGTGGAAAAATGGAGAGAAAAAAATGACTATCACATTAGGTACAAACATCTCATCTCTAAAGATTACCAATGGGCTTAACCTTACAACAAAAGCCATTGAAAAATCCATGGAGAGATTATCAAGCGGCCTAAAAATCAACAGAGCAAAAGATGACGCCGCAGGGCTTGTAATTTCAGAAAATATGCAAGCAAAAATCCAAAGCTCAGAAAGAGCAATGGCAAACATTCAAACCGCAGAAGCGTTTTTGACCGTTGCAGAAGACGGAATGGTTTCAATTACTGACCATCTTCAAAGAATCAACGACCTTTTGACAGACATGGCAAACGATTCTAACAATGTAGATTCAAGAACAGCTTCCGCTAATGAAATTATAGAACGTCTTGAAGAAGTTAACCGCTTAGCAAGCAGCACAAACTTCAACGGAAGAAAAATGCTTGACGGTTCGACCGATTCGATTATTATCCAACTCGGTCCTGATTCAACAGAAGATTCAATTTTAGAAATCGCAGGTGCTTTGACTAATTGTTACACAAGCGCCGCAGGTTTAAATCTTCCCTTGCCGGATAATTTAAATCCGAACGCTTTTGATAACGGTGGCACACCGGTTTATCTTCAAAAAGACGGAAAATATTTAGACGCTGACGGAAACGAAGTAACCGTTGCAGACCCCACAACACTTACAACATTATTTGACCCGACAAACCCGAATTGCAGAGCATATATGGCGCAAATTCAAGAAAAAATCGGAGAACTTGCAACAAAAAGAGGTCTTTTAGGTGCTTATGAAAACAGGCTTGAAAGCTCCTATGATTCATTATCACTTCGTGTAGAAAGTTTAAAAGAAGGGCAGGCTGTTTACACAGACACTGATGTTGCCAAAGAATCGACAAATTATGTCAGACAACAAATACTTGAGCAGCTGAATGTTTCCTTATTGACCCAATCAAACAGCATGCAGCAAATGGCACTTAGCCTTATAGGCGGTTAATCAATTCTATTTCTCTCCACACAAGCTCGATATCTTAACTGATGTCGGGCTTGTACATAACATATCTGTGTTTAAACTACACAAAACTACACATAAAATTTGAAAATTAAAATAAAACCATGGTACAATTAGCAAAAGTTAGAAAGTAAATACTCGAATGTATGATGTTGTTATCTTAGAAGAAAAATATTTCAGGGTTTTTCAAGGAGCCTACAACGATTTTAGATTAAAAGCCAGATCCGATTATAAATTTGAAATCGACCCTTTAAATTATGAGGATTTTATTGAATCATATAAAAGTAATTTAATCCATTGCATAATATTACTTGAAGATTCAATCCCTACAGGCTTTTTGGTTTATACAACCGTGCCCGATGATGTTATTGAATTATTTGCAATTCACTGCCTTGGAAGTGAAAATCTTAACGAAAGACGTGCTTTGCTTTTTGATAAATTCATGGAAATTACAAAATCTTTAAGAAAGCACAGAGTCATAAGCTATGCAATGCTTGGAATTCAAGAAATTTTTAAACCCGTTATGGCTCAATACGGCTTTGATTTTATCGATACTGGAGTTGTTGTTTTTGATATCAACAACAAACAAAAACTAAAAGAATTATCCCAATTTAACTTTATGGAGCTTCCGCTCGGATATAAGCTGACCCCTTATCGGGACATTTATTTTGAAGAATTGGCGGATGCGATTTTTAATTCATTTAAAAATTCAAGCGATTCAAAATTCGACACGCGCTTCTTATCAATTGAAGGATGCCGCGATATTACCTATAAAATTACAACCTCTGTTTACGGAAGATTCTTGCCGCAAGCAAGCAAAATTCTGCTTTATGAAAACAAACTTGTTGGTTTCTGTCTTGCAAATGTTACGGGAGGCGGAATCGGCAATTTACCTTTAATCGGCATAATCGATGAACACAGAGGCAGAAAACTGTCAGCATCTTTAATCAAAAATGCCGTTTTAGACGTTGTCAAACTTCATCAAGGCGGAATTGTCGAATTAAACGAGCTTAACGCAAGTTTAGATTTAAATCTTGCAAGTGCTTTAAGGATGTACGAAGCAGCAGGCTTTACTCAATCTTATAAATATTCTCAAGCGTTTTTACCGAAAGGATAAAGCAAAAATGGCAAAAGTATTAATAACAGACAAAATTAACGACCTTGCGGTTAGAATCGTTTCAAATGCCGCACAGGCAGACAATCTTCCGACAATGGACGAAGATAAATTATGTGAAATAATCGGCGAATATGACGCTCTTTTAGTACGTTCGCAGACAAAAGTAACAAAAAGAGTAATTGAAGCCGGTAAAAATCTTAAAATAATAGGCAGAGCAGGCGTAGGCGTTGACAATATTGATGTTGAAGCAGCAACAAAACAAGGTATCATCGTTGTTAATTCACCTGATGGCAATACCCACGCAGCAGCCGAACATACGGTTGCAATGATGATGGCTATGAGTAGAAATATCCCCATAGCAGATGCTTCCGTTAAACAAGGTTTATGGGAGCGGAGCGAATTTACGGGTGTGGAAGTCTATTCTAAAACTTTAGGAATAATAGGGCTGGGCAAAATCGGACACATTGTTGCATCCGCCGCTTTAGCATTAGGAATGAAAGTTGTTGTTTTTGACCCTTATGCAAATCCTGAAATGGTTGAAAAATTAGGTGCAAAATACATAAAACACCTTGATGATTTCTGGGGAGTCTGCGATTACATCACAATTCACACTCCCAAAACAAAAGAAACAACAGGTTTAATTAATGCAAACACCCTAAATCGCATGAAAAAAGGTGTCAGAATAATCAACTGTGCACGCGGGGGAATAATTGACGAAGCCGCTCTTGCAAAGGCAATTGAACAAGGTCAGGTTGCACAATGCGCCATTGATGTTTATGAAGACGAAAAAAATGTCGCAAATTCGCCGCTTTTAACACTCGGTTCAAAAGCAGTCCTAACTCCGCACCTGGGCGCAAGCACAGATGAAGCACAAATTAATGTTGCACTTGATGTGGCAGGACAGGTTGTTGAAGTTTTACAAGGAAGAAACGCAACAAGCGCAATTAATATCCCTGCGCTAAAACCGCAAAAACTTGAAGCAGTAAAAGAATTTATGGATTTAGCCGAAAATATTGCAAAAATTGCTT
>CAPYQR010000016.1 GCA_948742005.1 uncultured bacterium | reverse complement strand
GTTTAAAACAAATCAAAACCTGCAGGTTAAATAAATTTGCAGGTTGAATATTTTTTATTTCATAACTTCCATAATATTCTTTAAACGCATTTTTGTATCATTAGAAAATTTTGACATCATTTCCATTATTTGATAATCGATAGAATCGTAATAAGTATTATCACTTTTAATAAAACCAAATAAAAAATTCACATCCATTTTAGCTTTTGTAAACATATTAAATAATGTTTCATAACTTGGAAAACTTTTTCCGGTTTCAATATTTGATAAATTTGTTTGTTCAAGTCCAATGATTTCGCAAAGCTTCTCTTGCGAATATTTTTTCGATTGTCTAAAAATCTTAATTCTTTGACCTAATTTTTTTCTGAACTCATTAATATCCATAAAATATATTGTATTTTGATTATTAGTTATCTAGTATTATGTTATTCATGGTAAAATTTAATTAATATAATGAATACGTTACAAATAAACGCTAAATTATATCTGAGGGGGTGAACATCTGAAACCTAAATAACAAATTAGTCATTATTTTTTATGACAAGCAAAATTTCATACATTTCTTTTAATTTATTGGTACTTAAAAGAGGTAATTGACGTTTAATTTCACTTATATAATCCAAATCCTTTTCTGATAGTGGGGTTATTCTATTACTAAAAAATGCAGACGGTTCAAGTTCAAAAAAATTGCAAAAAATTGCCAATCTTTTGCTTGAAATGAATGAACGACCGATTTCAAGCTGTCCGATAGATTGAGGCGATTTATTCGTTCTGCTAATTGTTCTTGTGTTAAATCTCTTTGCATGCGTAACCCGCGGAGATTTCGACCAAATCTTTTCTTTATTGTTTTTTCATCAAACATATTGATATGTTATTCTCTTTTTTTTAACTTATCTATTGCACATAATAAGAATTTTGTTTTTAATACTAAAAAAATTGTTTGTCATAAGAAAATCATTAATATAAAACAACAATATCAACAGCCTAAGAACAAAAAAATATCAGGATTTAAAAAATGAAAAAATTTGGAAAAATAATAATTTTACTGTTTTGTATTTACAGCTCTTTCTTCGTTCTGGCAAGTTTATCCGCCCCTATTTTATCGTATTTTCAAAACTATGAACTATCTGCAAAGCTGACTTCTTTATTTATATATTCCTGCCATCAAGCTCCTGACAGGTCATTTTGGGTTTTGAGATATCCAATGGCTTTGTGCTGTCGATGTTTTGGGTTTTATTTTGGGGTTATTGTTTTTGGGTTGATGGCATTTTTTGATAAATTAAAAGTTAAATTTTCAGTATTAAAAGATGTAAAAGATTCTAAAGGCAATATTTTAATTAAATCAGGAACAGCATAAAAAATTAGCATTAAAAAACCGAAAGAAGCTTTTATTCTTCTTTCGGTTTTTTATTGATTTTTATTAAAATAATCTGTCTAATAATCCTTTAAATGCAGCGCCATGACGAGCTTCATCTTTTGCCATTTCATGAACTGTATCATGTATTGCGTCAAGTCCTAATTCCTTTGCTCTTTTAGCAATTTCAAGTTTTGCAGCACATGCGCCTGTTTCAGCATCAACCCTTGCCTGTAAGTTTTCTTTTGTAGATGGTGAAACTACTTCGCCTAATAATTCAGCAAATTTTGCAGCATGTTCTGCTTCTTCATAAGCAATTCTTTTATAAGCTTCTGCTGCTTCAGGGAATCCTTCTCTATCAGCAACTCTTGACATTGCAAGATACATGCCGACTTCGCAGCATTCGCCGTTAAAATGGTCTTTTAAACCTTGAAGAATTGTAGCATCAACGTTTTTACCAATGCCGACTTCATGAACGCAAGCAAAAGAACCATCGCCTGCTTTATTAAATTTAGTTGCTCCGCATTGAGGACATTTTTCAGGAGCAGATTCTGCTTCAACCGTATAACCGCAAACTGAACATACCCATTTAGTCATTTTTTTCTCCTTTTCATTAACATTTATCCGTTGTTTTTTTAATTTTCTTTAATTTTTCTTATAATTTCAGCACTGAATTCATCAAGTGTTGCACTTCCGCCTAAATCTTTAGTTAAAATTTTTCCCTCAGCTATAGTTTCAAATAAAGCATTTTTAATTTTTTTTGCATTTGCGGTTTCACCGATATATTCAAGCATTAATATTGCGCTTCTCAATAACCCCGTGGGATTTGCAATATTTTTTCCTGCAATATCAGGAGCAGAACCATGTACCGCTTCAAAAATCGCGCAATCTTTTCCGATATTAGCGCTTTGCGCTAATCCCAGCCCGCCAATCAACCCCGCACAAAGGTCAGAAGCAATATCGCCATATAAATTAGGCATAACTAAAACATCAAACTGCGACGGATTCAAAACCAGCTGCATGCAAAGATTATCAATCAGAATCTCACGTGTTTTGATTTGCGGATAATTTTTTGCAGCTTCTCTAAAGCAATTTAAAAACATCCCATCAGCAAGCTTTGAAATATTTGCTTTTGTAACGACACAAACTTCTTTTCTTCCGTTTTTAAGAGCATAATCAAACGCAAAATCGCAAATTCGCATCGAACCTTGTTTTGTGATTAATTTAATTCCATGGATAGTGTCATCGTTTATTTTTTCTTCAAGCCCAGCGTAGATATCTTCCGTATTTTCACGGATTATCACCAAATCAACATCATCAAAAGGCGTCTTAACCCCTTTAAGATTCTTGCTCGGGCGGACATTAGCATAAAGGTCAAAGATTCTTCTTAATTGAACATTAATCGACTTGAACCCGAACCCGATGGGTGTTGTTATCGGGGCTTTTAGGCAAATTTTGTTTTTCTTTATTGATTCAATCACACTCTGCGGTAAAACTTCCCCTGTTTTTTCATGCGCGCGGATTCCTGCAATTTGCCTGTCCCAATTGATTTTTAAGCCCGTTGCTTCGATGATTTCCACAACGCTTTCAGTTATCTCAGGACCGATACCGTCACCATCAATTAAAGTTATGTTAAATTCCTTAGACAAGTTGAAAATCCCCGTTCTTTTTCAAATGCTCAACCAGACCGCCATCATTTAAAAGTTTAATCATAACATCAGGAAGCGGTGTTATTTTAAGCTCAATATTTTTAGTTAAATTTTTCAAAATTCCCGATTTTATATCAAGTTCAAGTTCATCACCCGCATCAATTTTATCCGTATCGCATTCAATCGCCAAAAGCCCGATATTTATTGCATTACGGTAAAAAATTCTTGCAAAAGATTTTGCAATTACCGCACCGACTCCCGCTATTTTAATAATCTGTGGAGCATGTTCGCGTGAAGAACCAAGCCCGAAATTATTCCCCGCAACGACAAAATCGCCTTTTTTAAGATTTTTTGCAAATTCAGGGTCAGCATCTTCCAGAACATGTTTTGAAAATTCTTCAAGGTCATTTCTTAAATGAAATAATCTTCCAGGCGCAATGTGGTCAGTTGAAATATTATCGCCGAATTTAAAAGCTTTTCCTTTTTTTATATAATTTTCGCTCATTTTTTGCTCCATAATTTTTTCTAAATTATACAACAAAAAAAATCATAAAATCTACAACATTCAAAATTTTTACGAGAAAAAATGTCCACGCTTAGAATTCAGTGTAATATTATCAAAAGAATACAATGCCGCAGGGCGTTTTGAAACAGATTTTGTTACTTCGTTTGTTTCAACCAAAATGTTTGATGCTAGCATTTTTTTTCTGAAATTTCTTTTATCCAATTGCTTTTTGAGGATTAATTCGTAAGATTTTTGTAATTCCGTTAAGGTGAATTTTTTAGGAAGCAATTGAAATGCAATCGGACAAAGCTCCAATCTTTCACGCGTTCTTTTTAGCGAATATTCAATAATTTCTTTGTGGTCAAATGCTAAAGGAGGCAATTTTTCAGCATCATGCCATTGAATATCCGAAACACCTTCGATATTTTTCGGGTCAAGTTTGATATCTTCCGCTCTTAAAAGCGCAAAATAAGCACAGGTAATGACACGGGCATTAGGATAGCGCAAAGGGTCGCCGAAAGTGTATAATTGTTCAAGATAAATGTTTGAAACGGTTGTCTTTTCTTTTAAAACGCGCAATGCAGCATCATCGATGTTTTCAGATAAGCGGATAAATCCCCCGGGGATAGACCATTTGCCTCTAAACGGTTCATTAACACGTTTAACAAGCAAAACTTTTAATTTATCATTATGAATTGTTAAAATAACAACGTCAACCGTTACCTCGTGTGTTTTTGTTTCCGCAAAAGTTCTCATAGGCTTATGTTACAATAAATTAAGATTAATATCAAGGGTTGATTAATTTATTAAAAAAATGTTTTAATAGGATTATATAAAACAATATAAACGAGGGAAAAAATGAGAAGCGATATTCTAAAAACAGGAACAGAACATGCCCCGCACAGAGCTTTGTTGTACGCAGGGGGATTGTCGGATAAAAATATTAAAAAACCATTCATCGGAATTGCAAGTTCTTTTTCTGATTTAGTCCCGGGTCATGCCGGCATGCGCGATTTAGAACGCCAAATTGAAAAAGGAATCCATTCAAACGGCGCACAGGCGTTTATTTTCGGCGTTCCCGCAGTATGTGACGGGATTGCAATGGGTCACTGCGGAATGAGATATTCACTCCCCAGCAGAGATTTAATCGCCGATTGCGTTGAAACAGTCGCAAATGCTCATCAATTAGACGGTCTTGTTTTATTAACAAATTGCGATAAAATCACCCCCGGAATGTTAATTGCAGCGCTTCGATTAAATATCCCCTCAATCATCGTAACTGCAGGTCCGTCACTTGAGGGTCATTGCAAAGGTGAAACCTTAACATTCATCCGCGGTTCCTCAGAAGCTGTCGGAAGATACCGCGCGGGGGAAATCAGCGAAGAAAAACTTAATGAAATGGAACATTATGCTTGTCCTACAATCGGCTCTTGTCAAGGATTATACACAGCAAACACCCTTGCCTGCTTAACGGAAGTTATGGGTATGAGCCTGCCATATTGTGCGACATCTGCTGCGGTTTCTTCTAAAAAGAAAAGAATTGCTTTTGAATCAGGGTTTGCAATTTGCGATATTGTAAGACAAAACATTCTCCCGCGCGACATTGTAACGCGTAATTCAATCAGAAACGCGATTGTTGCGGATTTAACCCTTGGCGGTTCTACAAATTCAATTCTTCATCTGCTTGCAATCGCACAAAGTGCAGATATTGAGCTTTCTTTAGATGATTTTGAAGAATTAAGCAATAAAATCCCTCAAATAATTAAACTTGACCCATCAAGCACCCTAACTATGACCGATTTAGATAATGCAGGGGGAATCCCCGGAGTATTTAAAACATTATTCAACAAAACCCCTGAATTTAAAGATACAAAAAATGTGATTGGTTTAAAAGTATCCGAAATTGCAAATTCTGCATGGGTTGATAACAACGTTATAAAACCTCTTGATAATCCGATAACTTCAAACCCCGGTCTTGCAATTCTACATGGAAACTTAGCTCCAGATGGTGCTGTTATTAAAATTTCAGGCGTTGATAAGGATGTTTTTGAATTCCAAGGACGTGCGCGGGTCTTTAACCACGAAGAAGATGCTATGAAAGCGATTGTTGATGATGTTGTTGTTGCGGGTGATGTTGTTGTTATCCGCTACGAAGGACCAAAAGGAGGCCCCGGTATGCGCGAGATGCTTGCGCCGACTTCGCTTTTAGTCGGCAAAGGTTTAGGCAAAAAATGCGCCCTTATAACAGACGGCAGATTCTCCGGAGGAACAAGAGGGCTCTGCATTGGTCATATTGCGCCTGAAGCTTGTCTTGGCGGAGTTATCGGGTTAATTGAAGATGGTGATATCATTGAAATTGATATCAACAAAAGAACAATTAACCTTAAAGTAGATGATGAAACTCTAAACAAAAGAAAAGAAAACTTTAAGCCTTATCAAAACGAAGTTCCTAAAGGATATTTATCAAAATATCAAAAAAGCGTTTCGCAGGCAAACAAAGGGGCAATTGCGCAGTAAAAAGACAGAAAAATTATGAAAAAACCGATTATAATCGAAATAATTATCTGGATAATTTTGCTTATCTTGATTTTTTGCGCTCTTGTTTACATGTATTCTAAAATATTCATACTTCCAAACATTTACACAATACAATTTAAAGATATTGACGGAATAACGAGCGGTTCTCCCGTGCGGTTTATGGGGATGAATATCGGTTATGTAAGAAAACTGGCTTCAAAAGACAAGCACATCAATGTTCAAATTGTCGTAACAAAAAAGGATATGAAAATCCCAAACGGAACAAGTGCAAGGGTAGAATTCTACGGGCTCGGCGGCTCAAAATCGATTGAACTTACACCTCCTGACGGATCATGCAATGTCGGGATTTTAACCGACAGCACAATCAGAATCAACGATGTTGTGCGCGAAGTTGTTAATATTGTTGATATCATAGAAGGGCTTGAAAGATATGTCAAAGGCTTTAATAAACCAGCTGCCGAACATATTTTTGATACAATTTCCGTTTTCAATAAAGATACTTTTAAAGATGCTGATAAAAACATAAAGGAATTCAGCAAAAATCAAGAAGAAAAAATTAATAAAATGAGATTTAAAGAAAAAGAACTGCAGGAAAAAATAGAAAAAGCAGATGAGATGACTCAAAAAATAAATCAATTTATTAAAAAATGATTTTATGCTATGATAATTCCAGAAAGGCAACTGAATGGCAAAAGAAATCGAAGTTATAATTGATGTTGAAACAACAGGGCTTGATTATACAAAAGAAAAAATAATCGAATTCGCTGGGGTTAAACTTGTAAACGGTAAAATCAAAGAAAAATTTGAAACACTAATAAACCCTCATCAACACATAAGAAAATCTTCTCAAGCAATCCATGGGATTTGCGAAGATGATTTAGCTGACGCACCTGAAGAAGAAGAAATTTACCCGCAGATTTTTGAATTCATAGGCGAAGCGCCGATTGTTGCACATAATGCAATTTTTGACTTTTCTTTTCTGAATAAAACATCAAAAAGACTTTATAATAAACCGCTGGAAAACAATTACATCGATACACAAATGATGTTTAAAGAAGTTTATCCTCAATACGAATCCTGCGGGCTTGATTGTTTGGTGAGTGTTTTTCAGGGTACAAACGAAAAAAGACACAGAGCCATGGGAGATGCTATGGCATTAGCGCAATGTTATCCCAAATTAAAAGCATTATATTATCAAAAATACAACTGGCAATTATCTCAAATTGACCATGTTGAATATCTTTTCGAAAGATATTTAAGGCTTCAAAGCGCAATCAACACCATGCAATCTGAAATTCAAGACCTGCGCTCGATTTTCAAAATATATTTTGAACGCGGAGGCAAAGAAATCCAAGCCAACACGGGAGAAATTTTAACTTATAATCATAAAAAAACTTTCTCCTATGATTTTACTCAAATCAAAGAAACACTTGATGAAATCGGCGCATTAACAAAAGCGGTAAAATTAAACAACTCTTTTGTTGACAGATTAGTTGCAGGAAACAGCATACCAAGCGAACTTAAAGACAAAATCAAATCCGCAAGAGTTGAAATATCCGAAAATAAATCTTTCGGAATTATTAAACCTGAAAAAAATGCCGAGAAAAAATCATAATAAAAAAAATATTACAATTTTTCAAATTCACAAACCGCACTAAATTTTTGATTCAACAAATTCAAAAGTGCAATTCTATTGTTTTTGATTTTTTCATCTTTATCCATAACAAGAACCTTTTCAAAAAATTCTTCGATTGGTTTAATTAAAACATTCAAAGATTCGATATAACTTTTTAAATCAATACAGTCTTGTTTATGGTTAATTATTGAAATATAAAGATTTTTTTCTTCGTCTGAATTAAATAAATCCTCACAAACATCAAAATTTTCATTGGATGATTTTAAAATTCTCGAAACTCTTGTTGCGTTTTCTTTTAATTTTTCAAAAGATTCATTATTTTGATAATTTGTTAGAATCTTCACTCTTTCAATAAAACTGTTCAAATCGTTTAACGGGTTAAATTTAGCACATGCTTGAATAACGTTTAAATTAAATTCTTTATCAAACATAAACAGCAGCCTTTGAAGATAAAATTCTCTTAATTCGTCCGCTATTGTTTCTTCAAGCGGAATTGAAAATTCTTTTGACAACAAATCAAGAGAAAATTTAATCAAATCGTCTAAATTTAAATTTAAATTCTTCTCAATTATTGTTCTCAAAATCCCAATCGCAGCACGTCTTGCACCTAAAGGATCGTTTGAGCCTGTCGGGCGTTTTTTCTTTTTATCCCCTTGTGTTGAAATAAATAATGCATTAATTGTATCTATCTTATCAGCCAAAGAAACAATTTGCCCTGTAATATCTTCCGCTAAATCCGAATTAGCGCCCAAGGGAAAATAATGTTCACAAATTCCTTTTGCCACATTTTCATTTTCGCCATCCAATAAAGCATAATTTTGACCGATAAAACCTTGAAGTTCCGTGAATTCAAAAACAAGTTTAGTAGAAAGGTCACATTTCGATAATTTTGCACATCTTAAAACATCGTTTTCATTTAAATTTTGAATTTTAGACAAATTCTGCGGATTTTGCTTTAAAGCTTCGATTATTTTGCCGCTGATTTCAATCATTCTTGAAGTTTTGTCAAATAATGTACCCAAACCTTTTTGGAATGTCATTCCTTTAAGGTTTTCAAGTTTTTCTTCAAGATGGGTCTTTGTATCTTCCTTAAAGAAAAATATCCCATCTTCCAGCCTTGCGCAGATAACTCTTTGGTTTCCTGCTTTAATGTTTGAAAAATCATTTCCGACATAATTTGCCATGGTAATAAAATGGTTTGATAATTTGCCATCATTATCCCAAAGCGGGAAATATCTTTGATGTTGGGTCATTACGGTTGTTGTAACGATTGAGGGAATTTCTAAATATTTTTTATCAAAATCGCACAAAACGCTTATTGGATATTCCGTAATAAATGTTACTTCTTCCAACAAATCTTCAAAATCGTCAAATTTGATTGTTAAATTATTTTCTAATGCGCATTTTTTAGCATTTTCGATAATAATTTGCCTGCGCTCGTTTTGGTCAACAAAAACCTGTGCTTTTTTCAAAAGGTTGATATAATTTTTAGGCTCATCAATTTCGACAGCTCTGTTTTGAGAATACCTGTGGCCTTGAGTTTTGCTTCCTGCAATTTTGTCGAAAATTTTTAATTCAACAACATCATTTCCCAAAAGCGCAACAACACTTTCAACAGGACGGGAAAATTTATCGGAATTATATCCCCAGCGCATAAAATGAGCGCCTTGAAGTTTTAAAATTAAATTTTCAACATTTTCTTTTAAAATATCCGTTGTTTTTCTTCCGGTAATTTTGATTTTTGCAAAGATGTAGTTGTCTTTTTCATACAAATCTTCTTGCGCAACGCCGTTTTTAGAAGCAAAGCCAAGTGCTGCTTTTGTAAAATTACCGTTTTCGTCTTTTGCAATGTTTAAAATAGGACCTTTAACGTCTTTTTCCAAGCTTTCTTGTTCAAGCGCAAGTTCATTTACCAAAACCGCAAGTCTTCTCGGGGTAGCATAAACATTTATTGCACCGTGGGATAAGGCTTGTTCTTTAAATAATTTTTCAAATGACGTTTTTAATTGTTCAATTGCACTTGGAATAAATTTATAAGGAAGTTCCTGAACTAATATTTCTAATAAAAAATCTTTTTTCATAATACAGAAATTATATTATAAAAATGAAAAATAAAAAACAAAAAGCAAAAATCTAAAATTTTATTAAGAAAATGAAACAAAAAATGTTAAATTTTTGTATTTTTTTTGAAAAAAAACTTATTATGTGTCAAATTAATAATATGGAAAAGAGGAAAAATAACCTTGAGTATAACTATTGAATCGGAAAATATAGAGATTAGCGAAAAAATTGCACAAAATGCAAAACTTCTTGCAAGCGGACTTTCAACCCCCCAAAAACGCAAACGCGGGCTTATTGATATGATTGGAATCAACTGTGCAATTAATTATCTCAATTCCAAAAAAATTAAAGTTAATACATCAAAAAGCGTTTATAAAATCCCTCTTTTATTTGAAGAATTCAAAATAACAGACATTTATTTCGGCAATTACAGAATAGATGTTATAACGCTTTACAAAGAAAAAAATATAAAAATTCCTAAAATCCACGTTGAGATGGATATTTTACCAAATTTTTATTTTGTTGTTCAAATCGGCTCTAGGATAAAAGAAGCAAAAGCTATCGGCTTTATTGATGCTAGAAAAATCCCTGATTGTACGTGTGATTCTAAATTTTACTATCCTCCGCTCAATCTTGTTTTTAATACAAATCGTTTCACAGAAGCAATCAGACGCCCGCTTCCTCCTAAGCCTCCTTTAAGCAAGCATATTGATTGCCTGGGATTATTTTTAAAATTTATGGATGATGATTTATCATCAGCATATAAACGGCAATTAATCCAGCATTTGATGAATTGTGATTCTTGCAGAAGCCGGTTTATTGATTCTATAGAATTTGAAAAGCTCGCAAATAACATCGGGCTTTATCCTGATTTACTTGCAAACGATGATTTGGAAAGCTCTCTTGAAGATTCTTGTGAAAAAAGTCTTGAAGAAAGCTTGATTGAAACAGACTCAAAAAAAGAGCAAGTACAATCTTCAAGCAAAGTTCAATTTCAAACACCCGAAAAAACACACAAAAAAACGCAGACAAAACATATTCAATATGAGGATGAAATTGAAAAAGAAAAAACTTTTGAACCTGTCGAAGTTGTTGATACGACAGGACAAGAAAAAAAGGTTTCAAACAAAGTTGTTATAGATTCAATTTTTAATGAAATTCCAAAAATTGAATTCCCGCCTCTAAAAGCTGTAATAAAATCTAAAAGCAGACATTTGCTTATTGTCTTAGCTGTTTCGTTTTTAATTTTAATAACTTTTGCAATAATTTCCCTAAAAGGAACAGAATCCGCACAGGAAATAAACGATTTAACCGCGTTTGAAGAATATAATCAAAACAGCGAAAACTATACGGATGAGGGATATTATTTAAATGATAATAATCAAAACATCCCGACACTTGCAAATATTGAAAACGATGATATGCGCGACCCGATTTCAACAAAACCGACTTACAGCCCGACTGTTTCAAAAGTATCTTTTGAAGCTCCCGATAAAATTGTCGACAGTGAAGCTTACACAAAATTCCTGCAGCTGATTGGAAAAACAATTAAATTAAACCTGCAAAATGACCTTTTGCTTGTTGATGATATTCCCGTAAACAAACTTGCAAAAGTTGATTTTGAAGTTATGCCTAACGGAAACGTTAAATCTATCAAAATAACATATTCTTCAGGATCTAAAACGGTTGATAATACGATTTTAAAAGTAGCCAAAGAAACCCTAAGCTACACAAAACCGCCAAGCCACGGAATTGTCAAAAAGCCTGCTATTATAACTTTAATCCTTGAATTACACTAATATTTCAAAAATCGGTTAAATTTTTATAAAATGTGGAATTTAATTTATAAGAGTGAATTAAAACATGTTTTATAAAAAGGATATTGGTTAGTAATGAGCATTAGTCCCATAAGCAGTCTTTCAATATATGAATATTATTATTCCTTGAACAGAAAAAAATCTTCTCCAATCAACAAGGAATTAGAAAAATATGGAATAAAACCAAGCGATAACGAAGCTTTAAATATTTCAATGCTTGAGCGTGCAAAAGCGCAAGAGCGAGCAAATCAAGCAGCAGACAAAGAAGATTCATCCCCATCCGAACGCCCATGGGCAGATTTAATGAATCAATTAAACATTCCCTTTAACGAAAACCCGTCTGATGACATTCAAGATATAAAAATTGAGCTAAACAAACTTTTAAACGGTGTTTCTGATGAAGAATTAGAAGAAGAAGTTTCTGATTTGGTTAAATACGTAGAATCATTGTTTATAGATTATGAAAGCTTGAATATCAAATCAATAGACACATCGGAATCCTTAACAACACAATTAAATACAATTGCAGCATATAATATCGCAAGGTTATAAAAAACGCGATAAATCAACAGAAGTATCAATAAACCCCCATTTCATATCAGCTTTGAGGTTATCGAAAGGCAAGATTGAGCACTTGTTAAAATCAAGCAGGTGCTCTTTTTTATTTTTTTCACGCCAAAGCTGTTTAAAAGCTCCAAGATTCCCGCCTTTTTCTACAACTTCGATTAAAAAATCAGCCAAAGATTCATCATATCTTGATAAAATACTTTGAATAATATCCCATTCAATGCTTGAGGAACGAAAGTTCACCCCGAGCTTTGCAAAATTCTTTTTTAAATAATTCATCCTTTTTTCAAGCGTTTTTTTATCAAACCGCTCAACACGCTCAAAAGGGGTATGAGCTTTCGGGATAAAAGTTGATGTTGAAATGGTTAGGTCAAATTTTGTTTTGTTTTCCTTGATTTGTTTTTTAATCTTTTTAATCAATTCAACCATTTCTTCTATATCTTCATCTGTTTCTGTCGGAAGTCCAATCATTGTATAAATTTTCATACCTTTAAGTCCGCAATTTTGCGCCGTATTTAATGTTTGGAGTATTTGACTTTCGTCTAAATCTTTTTTAATATAATCTCTCAATCTCTGACTTCCTGCTTCAAGCGCTATTGTTGCTGTTTTTTGATTACATTTTATCAATGTTTTAATTAAATTTTCATCAGCCAAATCTGCGCGCAGCGAAGAAATTGAAAGTTCAAGAGGAGTTTTTTCACAAATTTTTGCAATGTAGGATATAATATCGCCAAATCTCGGATGCCCTGCAACATAAGCCCCCAAAAGCGCAAGTTTATTTGTATGTTGAATGCCAAAGTCAATCGCTTTAATAATTTCTTCATATTCAACAAACCGCACGGGAAAGTTTAAATAACTTGCAAGACAAAATTTACACCCTTTCGGACATCCGCGCTCAAGTTCAATTATAAAAGTATCGGAAAAAAAGCTTTTATCTGATAATATTGGTGTAAATACGATATCATTTTTAATTTTGTCACGGATTATTTTGACTTTTTTGTTTTTGTATTTTTCTTTTAAAGACGGAACCCAAATCCCCTCAAGTTCGCTTAAACGTTCTAAAATCTCCGCGCGCGGCAGCTCGCGTTTTAATTTTAAAATCTCAAAAGCAGGTTTCAAACAAGTCTTTTCTCCGATTGAAACAAAATCAAAAAATTCTTCATAAGGCAAAGGATTTGACATCATAACAGGCCCGCCGCAGAAAATTATCGGGTCATCATCGGTTCTTTGAAGAGCTTTTAGAGGAAAATCAAATTTTTTTAACATTTTTATAATTGTCAATATATCAAGTTCAAAGCTTACTGAAAACGACAAAACATCAACATCTTTTTTATTAATTTCAATTATTTTAGAATCCTGATAAATCCGCTCTACGTATAACTCAGGGTCTGAATCAAGCATTTTAAAAATTGAAAGATAGCCTAAAGACGCCATAGCAAAACTTTCAATTGCAGGATATGCACATTGTACATTGATTTTAGGATTTTTATTTTCTAATCTTTTATATAAAAATTTTTCCATGTTGCCGCTAATCAATATTCAAAAAGTTTTATTCATCTTGCGCAATCAAAGTTATTTCTTTTTCATTGATTCGATTTAAATATAATTCATCAACCAGAACACAAATAACACTTGCTATTGCAGGAGATAAAATCAAACCCCAGAATCCTAAAAACCTTGCGCAAACAAGCAAAGCAACAATAATCATCAAAGGATGCATGTTTAGCATTTTGCCAAACAAAACAGGTTTCAAAAGCTGATTTTGCGCCCATTGCGCAAGTACAAAAATTAAAATCGTCAAAACAACATTCATAAACCCGCTGCCAATTGCGGTAATTCCGCCGACAACAATAGCAATCACAGGACCGATTAGAGGGACTATATCTAAAATACAAGTTATCACACCCAAAAAGAAAGCATGGTTATTTCCAATTATTAACAATCCAATCATTGTCAAAAGTCCGACAAAAATCATTGCTAAAGCTTGCGCAAAGATATAGTTTCCGACTTTATTTGAAATATTATCCAAAATTCTTTTTGCTTTTTCTTTTTGGTCATTAGGAAAAAATTCTGCAAATTTATTAATTAATCTTTCTTTATCCGAAGCAAGATAAAAAATTACAATCGCCATTGCAAAAATTGTCGTAAAGACGTTTGCAAGCTGTTTTGTTGCAAGAATTGAATTTTCAATAATACTCCTTGCACCTGTCATCAAAGGATCTTTAAAAGATTCAAGCGTTACCAGGCTTGAGATTGACTTATTAAAAATTTTAATTTCCAAAAATTTATCAATATTATCAAAAACCGCAGGAAATGTATTCAACAAATCGCTGACTTCATTAATCGAAACAGAAATCAAAGGGATTAAAACCAAAACGCTTGCCAGAATCATCCCGAGAAGAATAATTGTAACACCAAGCGATCTGGGCATTTTTTTTTCCATTTTTGTAATCATCGGATCAATTGCACAGGTTATTACAAAAGAAGCAAATAAAATTAACAAAATATCAAGTGCAAACAAAGAAAGTGCGATTAATGCAGAAATAATTATAAACACTATTATATTTTTTGACGTCAAAACATTAATTTTATCCACTTGAAAACTTCCTTTCACACTAAAGTTTATGATATAATCATCTCATAAAGTTAAAAATACACAATAAGAAAGTAATTTATTTTAATGAATAGAACAACAAATCAATTCTTAAAACCACACAACACAAAAAGAAACGCTTTGGGAAACCTTGAAATTTCCAATTGTGACCTAGTTGAGCTGGCAAAAAAATATTCAACACCGTTATATGTAATTGATGAAGTAACTTTAAGAAAAATGGCATCTGATTACATTGAAGCGTTTAAAATTTACGACAAAACCAGAATAACCTACGCTTCCAAGGCATTGATGACTTCATCAATTGCAAAAATATTTGCCGATTTGGGTTTTGGGTTTGATGTTGTTTCAATGGGCGAAATTTATACCCTATTAAATGCAGGGATTAATTTAAAAAAAGTTTCCTTTAACGGAAACAATAAGTCAATTGAAGAAATAAAATTTGCAATTGATAATGATATCGACCATTTCAGCGTTGATAACTTTTATGAACTTGAAAAATTAAACGAAATTGCAAAATCCAAAAACAAAATCCAAAAAATACACTTAAGAATCACCCCGGGGATTGAATGTCATACGCATGAATACATTAAAACAGGACAAAATGACTCAAAATTCGGCTTTGATTTAACAATGGTTGATTGTGCTCTGGATTTAATTTTAAATAAATACAAAAATCTTGATTTAAAAGGACTCCATGCACACATCGGCTCACAAATCTTTGAAGTGCAGGTATATTATGATGTTGTGGAAGTTTTATTGAAAGAAATCAAAAGAATTAAAGATAAATTTGCTGTTGAACTAAACGAAATAAATATCGGCGGCGGAATCGGAATAACTTACACAAATTCAGATTGCGCACCGAATATTGGGGAAATTGCAAAATTAATCACAGAATCAATCAATGAAAATTGTAAAAAATATGACCTCGAAAAACCAATTCTTTATATAGAACCGGGAAGGTCTTTGGTTTGCTCTGCAGGTTTCAGCCTATACACAATCGGAAGCGAAAAAGATATTAAAGGAATAAGAAAATATATAGCGCTTGATGGCGGAATGGCAGATAATCCACGCCCTTCGATGTATCAAGCAAAATATGAAGCAGAAATTGCAAATGCAAAAAAAGACAATGATTTTGAAAAAGTTACCGTTGCGGGGAAATTCTGCGAATCAGGGGATATTTTAATTAAAGACATTGAATTAAATTCACCCGAATCAGGCGATATTTTATGTGTTTATAATACAGGCGCTTATTGTTATTCAATGTCGTCCAATTATAATTGCATCTTAAAACCGGCAATGGTTTTAATCAACAATGGCGAAAGCGATATAATAGTCAAAAGACAGACTCTTGAGCAACTTGTCCAAAATGACGTTATATTACAAAGACTAAAATAGCAAACAAAAATAAGATAAAAAGGGATAAGAATGGATTACTCTAATTTTAATATGATTTTGCTTTCTCAATTTCAAAGCTTTTTAAAAGAAATGGATAAATTTGCGCTAAGCGTAAACGTGCTCGAAATTATCGTTCTTGTCTTTATTTTATATTATCTCCATTCAAGATTCATAAAAGGAACACAAAGCGAAAACCTTGTACGCGGGTCATTACTGCTTGTTGTAATGTGGGGTGTCAGTGAACTTTTAATACATTTTAATCTCCATATCATTGGTGCTTTTTTAAAGACCTTGGTTTCGATTGTTTCTTTCGGGCTTATTGTTATCTTCCAGCCCGAATTAAGGCGTTTTTTGGGCTACATTGGGCAAGGAAACCTTTTTGAAAAACTTTTTGTAAATAATCAAGACCTGCCGAACGGCAAAAAAACAGATATCGCAACAGAATTAATCGAAGCAATTAAATACCTTTCAAAATCCAAAACAGGCGGGCTAATTGTTTTGCAAAAAGATGCAAACCCCTTAACACAAAGCGATGTAGGAGTTAAACTTAACGCCAATATATCACAAGAGCTCTTATTGACGATTTTCTTCCCGAAAACTCCCTTGCATGATGGCGCTGTAGTAATAAACGATGACAAAATAATCTCCGCAGGAGTTTTATTACCTCTAACCGAAAACCCGAAACTGTCCTGGCGTTACGGAACACGCCACAGAGCAGCAATCGGCGTTTCAGAGGTTTATCCTGATTGTGCCTGTATTGTAGTTTCGGAAGAAACAGGAGACGTATCTGTTGCAATTGACGGAATTTTAAAAAAATATGAAGACTTAGGAAAACTAAAAGCTGATTTAATCAGAATTTTAGGCTATAAACAAGAAGAAAAACTTCATGAAAAAAGTTTTATCAAATTTGATAATATTTTCGGAAAGAAATAAAATCTTTTTATTCAACCCTGTCAATAATCCCGCCGCCAATCACCGCAGAAGAGTTTGAGAAAAATAAATAAAGACTAATTTTACACACCCAC
>CAPYQR010000015.1:11547-17438 GCA_948742005.1 uncultured bacterium | reverse complement strand
TTTTTGAAGAACATGATGTTATTGTTATTGATCCCAATCAAAAAAACCTTGAAGCCCGAGCATCATTACGATTGATGGGTTTGTATCAAGTTTTAAGGGTGATTGTTCCCTGCCAAGTAAATTTGTTAATTCGTCATTAACGATTTTGACTAATGTTTGTGACGGATTAGTTGATTCTACAACACGCTCTCCTTGAGCTTTGTCTTTTATTGTTGAAATGAAAGATTTAACAACATTCAAAGAAACATCTGCTCCTAAAAGAGCACGTCTTATTTCTCGAAGAGCATCTTGCATATTTTCTTCGGTTAAAGTTTGGCTAGAAGAAGTTTTTGCGATAATTTCGCGTAATTTTTCTGATAATGAATCAAACATATATCATATTTTACTATAAAAATTATTTTTGCAAAAGCTGTATTATTTTAAATTTGTTATTCTGAAACTTCTTGTGTTTCTTTTTCTTTTGATTTTTTTGTTTTTGTTTCTTTGACTTCTTTTGTTTCAGATTCTTTTACTTCAGGCTCTTTTGTTTGAGCTTGCTCTTGCGTTTCTTCTTTTTTAGGTCTTATTTTTGGAACTTTCATTTCAGCGGGGATATCATCTCTTTCTTCGTTCCATCTGCCCAGTCCCATTTGTTTTCTGACTAAACCAATGCCGACATGGACTCTCCATTCGTCCATTTTTAATTGTGCTGCAAGGATTTTGTGGCATCCTACAGGCGGAAGAGGCAATAAAGGCTCGTAAAGATTTTTGATAGCTGTCATTTGATCAGGTGTGATTGCGAGCTTTCTTTTCGGGTATTGAACCTTTGGAAGCATCATTTTTTGGCGAATTAAATTAATGCCGAAGAATACTTTTTTGGGTTCAAGCTCAATTGCCTGTGCAATAACTTCATGCGCATCCGGATTTGGAAGCGGAAGCATTTTTTTATACATTTCTTCAATTATCGCAAGCTGTTCTTTGTTTATTAATAAAGGTTTTGCTTGTTTTGGTCTTTGCGGACGTCTGAAATTATTTCTCTGTCCGTTGTTGTTAAAAGGTCTTTGCGGACGTCTTTGGTAGTTTCCGTTGTTGTCGCGTCTTTGGAAATTATTTCTCGGACGGAAATTTCCCTGTCCTTGCGGGCGGTTATTGTTATATTTTCTTTGATATCCGTCAGGGTTTCCTGAACCTGCGCTATATCCTCTTGAATAATCTTGTGCTACGCCGTTTTCATCAACGGGAGCATCTGTGGTTGTAGTTCTTTCGGGATACAAACACTCGGGGCAGATAACTCTTTTGGGGTTTTTGGTTTCAAATTCTTTACCGCATTTAATACATTTGTTTGTGTACATCAAGACAATCTTTCTATTATTTTATTCCCATCACAAATCTAAAATTAAGTTAACAGGCAATATTTATACACTCTTGCTATCAAAATACATTAATATATTTTTATTTTATAAAAAAATTAATAAATATACAAGTAATTTATTAATTTTAATAAAATAAATTTATATTTCAAAAACTTCAATTGATTTTTTCTTGAAAAATAGCTAAAATTTAATTATGACAGATGGATTAATAAATTGTAAAAAATGCGGAACATTATTTTTTAAAACTTCAGGCAGGGAAGTCTGTGAAGAATGTTTTAAAAAAGAAGTCGAAACAATTGAAGAAATTAAAAATTTTATAAATAAATCAGGAAAAGAAAAATGTACAATTGAAGAAATTTCAACCGCTGTCTGTATGCCTCAGGCGGAACTTGAAGATTTGATTTCACGCGGAAGATTATTTGCGGTTTTGCCTAAGCTGTCCGTTAAATGTCGTTTTTGCGGAATAGAACTTGAAGATGATGAAAAAGCAGGTTTTACCTGTAAAAAATGTGTTTTAAGATTTTCTCCGAAAGTTAACGAGCTTGAGAAAAAAGGCTTGAACATTAAAAAATACGAAGAAGAAGCAAGAAATCTTAACCGCCGTTTAAGGGGCGGAATTAATATTGCAAACAGCGAAACGCGTTATGGTTTTGTTCAAAATTATGATTTATAGAGTAATGTAAAAAATTGTAACAAAGTTTTTAATAAAATATTCATTTTTCCCCTTGTAAGTTTTTTAGATATAGTGTATATTTGTTGTTGCAAATAAAAACAGATAAAATAACATAAGGGGGACTATGAATTGGCAATAATGACACCTGTAATGAATATGAACGGCATGACAGAACAAAAGGAACAATACCTTGGAAGACATATTTTGGCTGAATTTTTTGAATGTGATTCTAATGTATTAAATAATCCTAAGCTTGTTGAGAAGTACATGCTTGAAGCTGCTCTTGAATGTGGAGCGACAGTAGTTAATAAATGTTTTCATTTATTTATGCCCCATGGAGTTTCGGGAGTTGTTATCATTTCAGAAAGTCATTTAGCAATTCATACATGGCCTGAATACGGTTATGCAGCGGTTGATTTATTTACCTGCGGAGAACAGTGTGATCCGAAGATTTCTTATGAATTTTTAAAAGAAAAATTCGGTTCAAAAGATGCTAAATATTCTCAATTAAACCGCGGTTTGATGGATTTTAATAAAGATAATGTTGAACATTCGTCTTTTAAAGTAAGCGAATCTTTTTAAATTTTTTTGATATTATATATTGTATGAATAATTTCAAAATTCAAGAAATGAATCGCGATATGATTGATGATATTCTTCAAATTGAAGAATTGTGCTACGGCGCACATCATTGGTCTTATGATTCATTTTTGAGCGAAATTAATAACAAAATCTCATCTTATTATTGTCTTTTGGATGAAAAAAATGCTTGTTTTGGATATATCGGGTTTTGGAAAATAGTAAATGAAGCACACGTTACAAATTTATCCGTTCATCCTGATTTTCAAAATAAAAAGTTCGCACATAAGCTCCTTTTAAAAATGATTGATGATTGTTATAAAGAAAAAATTAAGTTTATAACCCTTGAAGTCAGAATTTCAAATGAAAAAGCAATACATCTGTATGAAAAATTCGGGTTTAAGTCTTTGGGTTTAAGGAAAAAATATTATCAAGATAACAACGAAGATGCATTAATTATGTGGAGTGAAAATATTTTTGATAAAAAATACAAAGATTTATTCAATGAACTTAAAATGATATCAAATTAGCTGTAAGGATGCAAATGTAATGGGATTAATCAATAAAAGATATAAAGATATTTTTGCTCAATATATTTATAAAGATGAAAAAACACCATTGAGCATAGGGACTCTTGTGGTTTGTGCTTTTTGTTTTCTGCTTTTGATTATTGCTACATTCTCGGAAATTTCTTTTCCTTTTGTTGAATTGGATTTTAATAATTTGAGCGGTGAAATTTTTTCTGTTAAAAATGTCAGTTATTCGCCCAGAATTCCTGTTATGATGTTTATTATTTATCTTTTAGGAAGAGAATTTTCAATTCTTGTTTTTCTCGGCTATTTAATTACCGGAATTTTTATTTGGCCTTTGTTTGTTTATGGCGGAGGTTTTGCTTATGCTAAAAATTATCTTTTCGGATATTTTTTAGGTTTTATTTTTGCAATTTTTATAACAGGCGGTTTATTTAAAATTGACCAGAGCGTAAAAACAAAAATAATCGCAGGAACACTTGGTGTTTTGTCTATTCATTTGAGCGGGTTTTTATATTGTGCTGTTTTAGCAGTTTTTAGAATAATTGATTTTAATATGATTATTCCGATTGCACATACGACAAGCGGAAGCAAGATTTTTTATGATTTATTTTTTACTTTGATTTTGTTTTTCATAGGACGTTATATAAAGAGCGTTTTTTGGGTCTGCATGAAGCCAAAACCGGATAAAAACAAAAGATACAGGGAAAAAATCACTCCTGAAGATTATGATTTAAGGTAAATTAAAACAAATTAGCGTAAGAAGTTAAATAATCCGTGATTACGTTAATTAACATTGGTAAAATTACAATTAAAATAAAAGCACCCATAACAGGCTTAAATAAAAAGCTTAGTGAGAAAACATTTACCTGCGGAGCTGTTTTTGAAATAATTCCTAAGATTAAATCCTGTGCTAAAGTTGCAAGTAAAACAGGCGCTGCGATATGCAGCCCCATGAACAAAATATTTCCTGTTATGTCGCTTAAATATTGTACATTTATTATTTTTTCAAAGTGAAAATCAACAACATACATTGGAAATAAAGTAAAACTGCGGATTAACGCATTAAAAAGCCAGTAAATTCCGCCTGAATATATAAAAATTAAAATTGATAAAACGGAAAAATAATTCGCCATAACACTAACCTGGCTTCTTGTGGAAGGGTCCATGACCATCGCTGAAGATAAACCCATTTGAGTGTTTATCATATCTCCGCCTGTTAAAACCGCAGCAAGGATACAATTTGCAACATAACCAACCAAAACCCCGAACAAAAAATTTAACACCATACATAAAACCACAGGACACCCAGCAGGCACAGCAGCAGGCTTTATAACACCGACAAGAATAATTGTAGATATCAGTGCAAAAGAAATTTTTACCATAATCGGAATTTCGCTTTTAGAAAAAACAGGAGCAAGGCGGACTAATCCTATAAAACGCAAAAAAACCATAATGCCTGCGCCAAGGGCATTATTGATTTCTGGAAAAAGTGTTGCAAATTGTTTTAAAATTTCATCCAATTATTTATCCTTTTGTTAATTTTATTTGTTTTTATTTATTTGCAATTTTTCTAAAAAGTTTGCACCATTCACGGGTGTTTGTTTTGCCGGAACGTAAATGTTGTGTTTTGTTGCTTTTTTATCAAGCGGAACATTCCCTTTTTCTTTAAGGGCGCTGTTTAAATTTGAATTATCATTGATTTTATCTTTCATTTCGCCTGCAAAAGGCTGTGTGTATTTAAAGTAATCAGCAGGCAAAACATAAGTATCGTTTTTGGGAACAATTTGAAAAGCAACATGGATACCCTCGTAAACGTAATTTGTGACGATCTTTAAAAAATATCCGCCCAAAACAACAATGCTTAAAAATACAAGGCAAATCTTGGGCGCTGCGGCGATTGTTTGTTCTTGAACCTGCGTAACCGCCTGTAAAATCCCGACAACAAGCCCGACAGCCGCCGCTGTTAAAACGCAGGGCATTGAAACAGAGAGCATTACCATAAAACCTTTTGCTAAATATTCGACTAAAATTTCCATTAATTAAAACTCTCCACAAGTCCTTTGACAATTAAACTCCAGCCGTCAACCGCAATGAAAATCAATAATTTAAAAGGTGTTGAAACGATTTGCGGAGATAACATGAACATCCCGAGCGCTAAAAGAATGTTTGCAACGATTAAATCAAGAATAATAAAAGGAACATAAATTATAAACCCGATTTCAAAGGCTGTTTTAAGTTCGGAAATAATATATGCGGGTGCTACCTCCCATAACGTTAAAGAATCAGGCGATTCGGGCGCTTTGCCTCTTGTTTTTTCGACAAAAAATGCTAAATCACTCTGGCGCGTTTGTTTAAGCATGTATTCTTTTAACGGTTTAGAACTTGCATTGAGCGCTTCAACCATGTTTTGATTTTTTGAATAAGGAATTTGAAATTCTTTATACATGTTATCGAAAACAGGACTCATTGTATAAAGCGTTAAAATTAAAGATAAACCGATTAAGGTAATTGCGGGCGGAACGGAGTTTGTTCCCATTGCGGTTTTAAGCATTGAAAAAACAATAGTGAACCTTAAAAACGGTGTCATTGAAACAAAAACAAAAGGCAAAAGCGAAAACGTCGCCATGACGATTATTAATTGAATTACGGGATTTATATCTTTTAATAAATTATCCATTGATTACGTTTCCTGATTTATAATTTTTTTCACTGCTTAATTCTTTTAAGAGTTTTTGCATTAAATTTTTTTGGTTA
>CAPYQR010000015.1:0-11537 GCA_948742005.1 uncultured bacterium | reverse complement strand
TCAATAGGAGAAGTCATTTTTACAACTTCGTCTTTATAATAAAGGTCATCGAATTTTTTTTGAAGTTTTTGAAGTCTTAATGTTTTGAGTTCATCTTCCTGTTTATATTCCTGTTCGTTTTCAAGCTGTGTTTGAATAACATTTCTGAAATTTTCAAGGTTTGCTACTTCAACATTTTTTGCTCCTTGTTGTATATTGTTCCAAGCTTGAGTTTCGTTTTGAATCGGCTTTTCTGTTTGGTTTTGGTTTAGGTTTTGTAATTTTATTGAATTTTCTTGTATTTGCTGCGCAATTTGCCCTATTCCTTGTATTTGTTCGGAGTTATTCGGTTTTTTGGTTTGGATTTTAACCTGTCTTTTTGAAATTTGATTTTCATCATCCAGCTTTGATAAAAACGTTGTGTGTTCAAGTCCCGATGCTATTAAAAATTTTTCATTTTTAATTTTAACAACAAGCAAAACCTTTTTATTCCCGATTGGCAGGCTGTCTAAGATTTTGATTACTCCTTTGTTGTTGCCTTTTTCAATTGGTGACATTTTTTTGTAAACGACAAAACCAATCAGCAAAATACCAATCATTCCGAGCGTATAAAATATAAATGAGGCTAAATATGATAACATTTTTCCGTTTCCTTTTTTGTTTTTTAACTTTTTTAAAACTTATTTTTCAAAATCAGAATAATCAAATTCTTCATCTTGTACTTCTTCTTCGTTCAAATTTTCCTGCGGGGCGTTTTCTTTTATTTCTTCTTCAATCTCATCTTCAGAGTTTTTTTGATTTTGAGGCTCTTTTTGTGTTTCTTGAATTTGATTTTGATTGGTTTTTTTAACATTTGAACTCATAACTTCATTCAAACGCACGGCGTAGCGGTCGTTGATGATTAAAAGCTCGCCTTTTGCAACTTTTTTGTTTTCAACAAAAAGCGATAGTTCATTTTCAAAAACAGAACCCAAATCGACAACCTGACCTTTGGTGATTTGTTTTAATTCGCCAATTGACATTTTGACTTTTGCAAATTCTGCGCTGATTTCGACTTGAATATCATCCCATAAATTTTTTTCCATTATTACCTCGTAATCGGTTTCATTATATGTATTATCGTGTGTTTTGTTGTCAAATTCTTCGTTTTGATTGTTTTCTATATCCAAGATTAAAGAATTGTCGGGTTTTAAATTGAATTTTTTTTCAAAATCTCCTGAAATTAAAACAGCTTTTTTAATATCACTTTCTTCTAAAAGAATAATGTCGCCAGCCTCCAAATGTTTCAGGTCGTTAAGAGAAATTTTTGATGTTCCTATTTGAATATCAACAAAAGTTGACTGGTGAATAAAATCCTCATCTGAGAAATTTTGTGCTTTTTCAAGCTTTGATAAATCAATTCTATCCAGAGGGATTGTTATTAAAATGTTAGATGAAACTGAATTTTTTGTTGAAACATAAAATAAAATATTAATCTTTTTTTCGCTTTTTTCGCTTAATTTCACGGTTGAAACAGGAAGCAGGATATCTTTTATTTTTTTGTATAAAAATTCACAAAAACTGTTCAAAATTTTAACTTCAAGCCTGCTCATAGAAGAAAGCGCAAAATTTCCACCCGCTTCTGCTTCCAAATTACCGTTCAGGGCGATTTCAAAGAAGTTTTCAATAAATAAATTGTCAAGCCTGATTGTAATCGGTTTGTGGCTTTCTACTTTTATTTGGCTTGAAAAAAAATCAACTCCCGAAACAAGTTTTTCATCCCGAAGTTCGCGAAATGTGTTCATAGCACGGATTTTAAGCTTTACATCCTGTTCCCAGAATTTTTCAATGGCAATATGCACCGCATCTGTTATTGAAGCGATGAAATCAGAAAAATCATTCTCATAAAAAATTTTTGCTTTCTGTGCCACGAATTTACCTTATTTCAAGCTATAAATCCCCACAGATATTATATAATTTTATTTTCGGCAAAGGCAATTTATTAAAAAAAATTAAAATTTAACAAAAAAGAAATAAAATTGCAAAAAGTTTTACATTTAAAAACGGAGGAGGAAAATCATCATCAATACATTAATTACATGATAAAATTACGGCCGTATTTCAAAGAACCTGTTAAAAAGCTTTCTTTAACGGTTGAGCGTAATGTTGAATAGCTTTTAACGTTATCTTCTTTTGCAGATTGTGTGATTTTTTCTTTAGATGATTGGTAATTTGTCGCAACGCTTGGTGAAACATCTAAGTTTAAATCCAAATTTAATAAAATCGAACAAGTTCTGCTGTCCATAGTCTTTTATATCCTTTTTCTTGATATCTTATATATAAATAAAAACTTTTTTATTTGTATGATTTCAATGTTAATTCTTTTTTTAACATTTCGTTACATTTGAAAAAACACCAATCTTGAAGAATCTTTTTCTTTATTTTAAAATAACCTTGTTAAACCAAAAATAAAAGGAGTTTTAGATTATGAAAAAATCTATCAAAGATTTAGGGGATATTAAAGGCAAACGCGCGTTGGTTCGTGTTGATGTTAATGTTCCGCTGGATGAAAACCAAAATGTAACAGATGATACAAGAATTCAAGCAATTTTACCTACCGTTAAATTTTTAAAAGAAAAAGGCGCAAAAGTTATCTTAATGGCTCATCTTGGCCGTCCGAAAGGCGAAGTTAAACCGGAATTCAGTTTAGAACCCGTTGCAAAATATTTATCAAAGATTTTAGGCGAAGAAGTTTTGTTTGTTAAATCTTTAGTCGGTCAAGGTGCTGATAAAGAATTAGAAGCTTTAAAAGAAGGTCAGGTAGCATTACTTGAAAACATCCGCTTTTATAAAGCTGAAGAAGCAAAAGATGATGATATGACTTTTGCAAACGAATTAGCAAAATTAGGTGATTTTTATGTTAACGATGCGTTCGGCGCAGCTCACAGAAAACACACATCAACAGCAAAACTTGCGCTTGTTTTAAAACCTGCCGTTTCAGGACTTTTAATGGAAAAAGAATTAAGATGCTTAGGCGAAGCGTTGAATAATCCTGCTCATCCTTTCACCGCAATCGTGGGCGGCGCTAAAGTGTCAACTAAAATCGGCGTTTTGGAAAATTTAATCGATAAAGTCGATAATTTAATCATAGGCGGCGGTATGGCTTATACTTTTGTTAAAGCAAATGGCGGCAAAATCGGCAATTCTATTTGCGAAGATGACCAAATGGAAACCGCGCTTGCAATTGAAAAGAAAGCGAAAGAAAAAGGCGTTAATCTTGTTTTGGCGAGTGATGTTCTTGTAACGAATGATTTTTCAGGAAACGGCGAAAATAAAGTCGTTGATGTTAAAAATATTCCCGATGGTTTTGAGGGGGTTGATGCAGGCCCTGAAACTCAAAAGGCTTTTGCGGACGTTATTAAATCTTCCAAGACAATTTTGATGAACGGCCCTGTCGGTGCTTTTGAAAACCTAAAATTCGCACAAGGAACAAAAGCGGTTTTAGAAGCGGTAGTTGAAGCTACAAAACAAGGTGCAACTTCTGTTATCGGCGGAGGGGATTCTGTTTCTGCTGCGAAAAAATTTGCTAAAAGCGAAGATTTTACCCATGTTTCAACAGGCGGGGGTGCATCGTTAGAATTTATCGAAGGGAAAGTTCTCCCCGGCGTTGATGCGTTGGATGATTAAGATATCCTGGAAGAATTTATGTTATAATAATTAAAAAGATTCCATAATTTTATTAAACAGCCCTTTGAATTTGAAAAGATTTGAGGGGTTTGTTTTTTGTTTAAACAATAAGATAATTATATCTGTTTTTTACCTGAATATTTTATGGATTAGTAATTTGCAATATGATAAAGTCGTTTTGTTGAAAGATTAAAATAATATTATGGAAAAAGAATATACAATTAAAGAAAAAGATTTTCAAAAAATATACAAACTTTCTGATGATGTTTATAAATTATCCTTAGTTTCATCTTGGTTTTGTCATAAATATATTTCAAATATTGAAACGATTGATACAATTATTCCTGTAATTGACCATTTGAAAAATCAAGCAGGGGAATTAAATATTTATTTTATTGAAATGGAATAATTATGCAAAAAACTTGCCGAAACGATAGAATTTCGCCAAACACAATCGGTTATGTTGAAACAGGCAAAAATAATATCAGCTTTGGCAAAATACCGGTTTTTTCAAAAGCATTAAATGTTGAGCCTTATCAATTATTTATAAATACAAATGATGATTCTGACATTGAAACGATTGATAAAATAAATAAATTATTAAAAGCTGCCAATCGTAAGTAATTAGGCATCATTTTGAATATTATTAAAGATGTTTTAGATACTTGAATTATCCGCTCATAGTAACCTCACTTATAGTCTGATGTATCAGACTATTTAAATAAATTTATCATTAAAATAAAAATATGCAAGAAAAAACTGGAACAATACTTAGTAAAACTTTTGCAAAAATAGTAAAATATCATCGAATACAAATTGGAAAATCTATATATCAGATATCAGCCGAAGCCTCTGTTCCCAAGGCTACGTGGGCGTATATTGAAAATGCTTTTTGTGATGATATAAAACTTTCAAACTTTTTAAAAATTTCTGACGGTTTAGAAATAGAACCCGATATTTTAATGAAAGAACTAAAAGAAAAACTTGGAAAAGATTTCTCTTTAGAAGAAGATTAGAAATTAATATAAATTAAATTTGTATTAATTTACAACGATATAAATATATGTTATTATAATCAAAACAGTCTGGCACTCTCGAAACCAAATCTCTACGGCTCGAACATTAAATTCGGACACATCCTGATAGAGAAGAGGTGATGCCTATGTTAACAAAGTTAATGCTGGTGATATTATTATCATTTACTGATATTAAAAAACTAGCACTAATCGCGTTAATTTTAGTGCTAGTTAGTTAACACTAACAAATCGAGAGTTAAAATTTGAAAGTATTTGACGATACTTTCAAAGCCCGACTGTTTTTATTATTATTTACTATATTCCCCGCTTTGTCAAGATGTAACTTGTAAATGAATGGAATTTTATTAAAAAAAGATTTAACATTGCTTAAAATTTTTCAAAAAAGTTGTTTAAAAATATTATTTTGTAATATAATAAATACAAGAGAAGTATTTTTTGCTTTAAGAAATTAAAGCAATTACTCAAATTCTTCGAAAGAGGGATTTGAGTTTTTTTATTTATATTCTTTAAATATTATTCTGCTTCCCCTGTTGTGTCCGTCATTTTCTCCGTTTTTTACGTTATATCCTCCGTTCCAATAAACTTTTATGCATCTTTCAAAAAAATCATAATATTTATCCCCTAATTCAACATTTATAACGTTTAATTCCCCGACAAGATTTATCATGCTATAGAAATCTTCGATTTTAGAACTGATTTCGTTAATAATTTCGCATGCTTCCTGTTCTTTTTCGCGCATGGATTCAAAAGCTTCTTTGATGTATTTTTGGTCGGATTTTGAAATATATATTTTTTCCATTATGAATTTTACTTCCGCTGTTACCGTATGTATTTAACCTATTGGTATAATATATTAATAAGTCTTTTTTGTCTAGATATTGCCAAAAAGAATCTGGTATTAAATTTTAAAGTTTAATAGTCTTGATAATATGAAATATACAAAAGAAGTTTTAAGCAAAAATATTGGTAAAATTATAAAAATTGAAAGAAAAAGGCTGAAATTAACGCAAGAAGAACTTGCTTTTAAAATTAAAGTCGAGCCTAAAACTTTAAGTAAAGTAGAAACTGGTGCAAGATTTATTTCGGCAAATCTATTGGTAAAGCTTTGCAAGGAATTTGATAAAAAACCACATGAATTCTTTTTGTTTGGTGAAGTTGCAGAATGTAAGGAAAAAAACGAAAAACTGGAAGCCATTAATGAAATGTTGAACGGAGTTGAATCTGAAGTATTGGATTTGGTTTATAGAATGGTAAAAGGCATTAAACAATAATAATTTATGGCAAAATGCTTTATTGAATTTGATGAACTAAAGCAATAGTTATAATCTTAAACGTAATAAATGATAGTAAATCAATAATTAAAAAGCTAGCCTTGTTATATGGAAATAGATGTTAAAAAAATCGTTGGCAATAACGTCAAAAGATTAAGAGAATATAATGAATTGTCTCAGATTAAATTTGCAGAGCTTATTGATTTACAAATGCAATCAATAAGTCAAATTGAAAATTCCAAATCCTATCCATCTCCCGAAACCGCCTCTGCAATTTGCAATAAATTCAGCATTTCCCCTGCCGTCTTGTTTTCTGTCGCAGATTATTTCTCCAAACAAAAATTATCATCAAAACAAGAACTAATAAAAGCAATAAATATCTCCCTAACCGAATTAGAAGAAGATAAACTCCAATTCACCCTTGATTTTATTGCACTTTTGACAAAACAAAATCTAAAATAATCTATCAATAAGCATTTTAGCGTTAATACAAAGCTGATTAGATTTTTTCATGTCTTGAATTTTGTAATAAATGAGGTATAATGTAAATATAGGGGGAAGCCCCAAAGAAACGTTACTTCCTTGGAACTTCACTTAGTACCCTATAATTTAACAAATAAGTTAAGTGCTACTATGAATAGCGTTGCTACGATTAGTAGCATTATTATTTTGTCAATCATAGTTTTAACTCTCCTTTCCGGCCATTTCTTAGTAAAATGTCTGTGCCGGAGGCAGAGTTGTACTACCCTTTAAAATTATTATACCAAACCCGACCTGCTTTTACAAAAGTTAAAATAAGGTTATGACACAAAATCGCAGAACAAATTTTGAATCATGTTAATTTTTTTGTTACGTGTTAAAATAAAACCATGGAACAAAATTATTTGCCGTTGTTTAGAAAATATCGCCCGCAGTCTTTTAAAGATGTTGTCGGGCAAGAGAGTTTAGTTAAAGCGTTGTCAAATGCGATTGAATTAAACAGAATTGCAAATGCTTATTTGTTTTGCGGGCCGAGGGGAACAGGCAAAACTTCAAGCGCAAGAATTCTCGCTAAATCGCTTAATTGTGAACATGGTCCGACATTAGAACCCTGTCAAAAATGCGCAAGCTGTGTAGATATTACAAACGCTTCGGGACTTGATGTTATTGAAATTGACGCGGCATCAAACCGCGGAATTCAAGATGCAAAAGATTTGATTGCGCAGGTTCAATACGCGCCGATTAATGGGAAATATAAAATTTTTATAATAGATGAAGTCCACATGCTCTCAAACGATGCTTTTAACGCACTTTTAAAAACTTTTGAAGAACCTCCTAAAAATGTTATTTTTATCTTAGCAACAACAGAACCTCACAAAGTCCTTGAAACAATTGTTTCGCGCTGTCAGAGATTTGATTTGAGAAGAATTACAACAAATGACATTGTCAAAAGATTAAGAGAAATTTCAGATATTGAAAATATAAAAATAACTGATGAAGCACTTTTTACAATAGCAAAAAATGTTTCAGGAGGATTACGAGATTCCCTTGCTTTGCTTGACCAGGTCAGTATTTTAGGGGTCAAAGAAGAAATAAGTAAAGATTTAATCGAAGAACTTTTAGGCAAAATCAATCTTGATGTTTTGTTGAAATTGTTGAACAATATCATAAATCAAGATGTCGAGAATTCTCTTTTGACGATTGATGCAATTTATTCCAAAGGGAATGAACCAAGGAATTTATCGGAAAATTTTATTGAATTTTTAAGAAATGTGATTTTGGTAACAAATTCATCAAATACAGAAAACATCAAAAATTTTACCTCGTTAATTGATGAAGATATTCAAAAAATTAAATCTTTTAATTTTGATAAAGATAAATTGATTAAAATTTTAAATATTTTTATTGAATATTATAAAGAAATTAAAATCTCAACAAACCCTTACCTTTGGACGGAACTGGCAGCAATTGCCGCTTCAAAACCGGATTTAGTGTTAGAAGTGCAAAAAATTCAAAATATTCCGCAAAAAGAACAGCAAACACCTGTAAAAACATTTGAAAAAGAATTAAAAACAGATTCTTTGAAAGAAGAGATTTCCAAAAAACCAACAGAACAAGAAAAACAAACCCAAGAACCTGAAAAAGTTCAAGACAGCGACATTAAAAGCGAAAAAAATTCTGCAATTTCTTCTGAAGTTGTGCAAAAACAAGACGGCGCACAAATTTGGCTGAATGTTTTAGATGCGATTCCCTCACTTCCGACACGCGCTCTATATTCAGGAACTTCCAAGCTTGTCAGCGTTAAAGATAACAAAATAACTCTGGGTTTTACCCACGAAAACGCCTTAAATCAAGCAAAGATGCCAAATAAACTAAACATATTGGAAAAAGCGCTCAAATCGCTTTATCCTGATTTAGAACTGGAATTTATCAAAATCACCCCCGAAACAAAAACAATTGAAGTTAAATCAAACTTTGCTTCAAAACCTCAATATAATAATTCACAAAATCAAAGTTATCAATATCAAGATAAACAAACCCAAAATTCAAATTACCAATCAAATTCCACTTATTCTCAAAATTATTCAAACCAAGAAACAACATATTCTCAAAAAAACGAATTTTCCAAACCCCGCCATAAATCTTTTGATGATTTTGACGATGAAGATTTTGATGAAGAAAAAAAATACTACAGCCCAAAAGTCCAAGAAATGATAGAACAATTCGGCGGAAGGATTGTTGAGTAATAATAAAATCGCGGGAACTTGATTTAAAAGTTCCCGCGATTAAGTTTTGTGATGAGAATTTTATTACATCATTCCCATTCCGCCCATGCCCGGCATTCCTCCGCCCATTGGCATTTCAGGAGCTTTTTCTTCAGGGATTTCAACAACTGCTGCTTCTGTTGTTAATAACATTGAAGCAACACTTGCTGCGTTTTCTAAAGCGCTTCTTGTAACTTTAGCAGGGTCAACGATTCCTGCATCAAACATATCAACATATTTGTTTGCCATAGCATCATAACCATAAGCGCCTTGTTGTTTTCTTATAGCATCAACAATAACTTCGCCCTTGGCACCTGCATTGTTTGCAATTGCAATAACAGGAATGTCTAAAGCTGCGGTTAGGATTTTGAAGCCTGTTTTTTCATCATCATTGTCAAAAGTTCTTGTTTCCAATTCTTTTTGAAGAACTTGTTGAACTCTCAACAATGCAACACCGCCCCCGGGGACGATTCCTTCTTCTTGAGCAGCACGCGTAGCGTTTAGCGCATCTTCAATTCTTAATTTTGATTCTTTTAACTCAACTTCACTCGCAGCCCCTACTTCGATTACTGCAACACCGCCTGAAAGTTTTGCTACGCGTTCTTGCAATTTTTCTTTATCATAATCAGAATCTGATTGTTCGATTTGTTTTTTAATTAAGTTAACGCGTTCATTGACTGCTGATTTTGTTTCATCGCCGACAACGATTGTTGTTTCATCTTTTGTAACGGTAACGCGTTTTGCTCTTCCAAGCATTTGAACCGTGATATTTTCAAGTTTGATACCTAGTTCTTCAGTAAACATTTGACCGCCTGTTAAAATAGCGATATCTTCAAGCATTGCTTTTCTTCTGTCGCCAAAACCGGGAGCTTTAACTGCAACTGCTCTTAAAACTTTTCTCATTGTGTTAACAACTAACGTTGCAAGAGCTTCGCCTTCAACATCTTCAGCAATTAAAAGTAAAGATTTACCGTCGCGCGCTACTTGTTCTAAAATCGGTACTAAATCAGCAATTAAATTGATTTTTTTGTTAACGCAAAGAACATAAGCATCTTCTAGCACTGCTTCCATACGTTCAGGATCAGTGATAAAGTAAGGTGAAATATATCCTTTATCAAATTGCATCCCCTCAACGATTTTTTTATCTGTTCCAAAAGTCTTAGATTCTTCAACGGTAATAACACCGTCAGTACCAACAACTTCCATACAATCTGCAATCAAATCGCCGATAAATTTATCATTTCCGGCTGAAATTGCTGCAACTTGTGCGCGCATTTCTTTTGAATCAACTGATTTGGACATTTTTTTAATTTCATCTTGCGCAACTTTAACAGCTGATGCAATCCCTCTTTTAATTCCCATCGGATTAGCACCTGCAGTTAGGTTTTTAATACCTTCTTTAAAAATTGCTTGAGCTAGAACTGATGCTGTTGTTGTACCATCACCTGCAACATCATTTGTTTTAGATGAAACTTCTTTTAAAAGTTGTGCGCCTGCGTTTTCCAGGCCGTCTTTAAGTTCGATTTCTTTTGCGATTGTAACACCGTCATTAACAATTTGCGGAGCGCCGAATTTTTTTTCAATAATAACGTTGCGTCCTTTTGGTCCTAATGTAACTTTAACAGCATCAGCTACGGCATTAACGCCTTTTAATAAGCTTTCTCTTGCTGTTGTATCAAATACTACTTTTTTTGCCATAATAAATTTCCTTTTTTAATTTACTAACTGATTAATATATTTATATGCTTCAATGTGGTAAGGTTTTGGGCTGTCTATCGAAGCTCACCGCTTCGCTATCACGCCCTCACACACCTTTTGCATTGAAGCTTATAACATAAGTGCAGTCGCACTAATGTTCTAAGCTTCAATGATAGCTAAAGCATCTTTTACGGAGATAATTTTATATTCAACATCGTTAACTTTAACATCTGTTCCTGAATATTTTGCAAATAAAACAACATCGCCTACTTTAACTTCCATGGGTTCTTTTTCGCCTGAATCCATTGTTTTTCCTGCACCAACAGCTACTACTTCGCCTTTTTGAGGTTTTTCTTTTGCACTGTCGGGAATAAAAATTCCGCCTGATGTTTGTTGTACATCATCAATAACTTTAATTACAATTCTGTCTGCTAAAGGTTTAATCATAATATTCCTCCTATACTATTATTTTCATTTAACAATAATATCATATAGGCTATTTTTAAAATAATTAATTTTATTAACAAAAAATTAATTATTCATTTTAATTTTTGATAAGGTAAAATAATTTTATGGACATAAATTTAATTGATGAATTAAAACAGAAAATATCAACTCTTGCGGAAAGATTTTCTTCAATAGAAAGGTGTCTTTGACGCAAAATCATTGAATGAAAAATTGAAAAACATTGAAGAAGAATTAAAACGTGAAAATATCTGGGAAAATCAGGAATTATCTTCAAAACTGTTAAAAGAACAAAAAGAAATCAATTCAAAACTCAATAAACTTAATTGCTGGAAAAATATTTTGGATGATTCTTTGGTTGCGCTTGAATTAGAGGATGAAAATCTGATTTTGGAATGTCGCGATAATTTAGAAAATTTGGAAAAAGAATTTGATAAATTCGATTTGGAAAACATGTTAAATGGAGAATATGACAAAAACAGCGCCATTTTAACGGTTAATGCAGGAGCAGGCGGTACGGATGCGCAGGATTGGACGGATATGTTGTTGAGAATGTATCTTCGCTGGGCACAATTAAAGGGTTTTTCAACCGAACTTTTGGAAAAATCAGATGGAGATGAAGCGGGGATTAAATCTGCAACAATAAAAGTCGAGGGGCTGTATGCTTATGGTTACTC
>CAPYQR010000014.1:16437-18317 GCA_948742005.1 uncultured bacterium | reverse complement strand
CGGCGTTAAATGTTATATTTTTCTTATATAAAGCATCAAAGTTTCCGATTTCAACTTCATCAAACCCCTCAACACATCTTGTAAATTATGCAAAAGCAACAATTGCAAATACTCTTGAATTAACTCAACATACATCTTTGCCTATCATGAGTGCTTCAGGAATCAGTGCAAAAACTACTCCTTTAGCTTTTGCTTCAGGTGCTGCTGCGGTCGGTGTCGGTTCTGCGGTTAATAAATTGGATTCTGAAGTTGCAATGTGCGCAACAGTTATGTCTATTGTCGGTTCAATTTCATACAGAAATTCAATCAACAAAGAAATGGTCAGAACTCAAAGAGAACTTTCTTTGATGTAGAATAATTAATTAAAATTTAAAACACCTCTTGAAAAAAGGGGTGTTTTTTTATAAAAATGCAGTATCTATTTTCACTTCATTTAAAGTTTTTCCGATTTTTTTGTTTTGCGCTTGAATTCCATAACTTCTTAACTCTTCAACCGCAGAAAAAAGCTTGCTGTTTTCTTTAATTTTATCAAATTCTTTATTAAAACTTTGATAAAGCGAGTCAATCGTTTGCTTCATTTGCGATAAATTTCTTGAATGAAGTGCAACAAGATTGTAAATTTCGCTTGTTGTTGAAATTATTTTATCAATGTTTTTTTCCCTGATTTCATTAGCCCACAAAAGATTTACAAGTTTTAGTGTGGTTATTATTGAAGAATTACCTACAATTGTAATGTTTTTTTCATTTGCTGCCCTTACAACACTTATAAAATCATTATCAGTATAGATTAATGTTATCAAAGCTTCCAATGGAATATACATCAATACAAAATCAGGCTGGGTTAAATCTTGTGCTGTTTGGTATTTTTTGTTTGATAAACTGTTAATCGTTGAATTTAAATCTTTAATAAGTTCATTCTTTTTTACAATTTTCAATTCCTCAGAGGCTTCATTGTAATCTATAAATTTTTCCAAATTTAATTTTGAATCAATAATAATATTTTTATTATTCGGAAGATTGATTAAATAATCCGGCTTAATTTTTTCACCATTTTCATTTGTTGTTTGAAATTGTTTAATATAATTTAATTTTTCGCATCCGAAACAAGAATTCAAAACCGCTTCAAGACAATTTTCGCCAAAATTTCCTTTTAAATTTTGATTGGTTGTTAAAGCTTTTGTTAATTTTGAAGTTTCATTAATCGCAAATTTTACTTCCGATTGATTAATTTTATTTTCATCTGCAAGTTTCTTAATTTCATTTTTTAATTCTTCCAAAAGAAAATTAAGCTTATTTTCTTCATTTTTATTTTTACTTTTAATTTTAAAAATAAAAAAAGCAGCAATTAAACCCAAAACAAAAGGAAAAAACGCAATAAATGCTAAAATTATATAAGTTTTCAAAATACCCCCGAAATCAAAATTAAAATATTACTTTTAAGAAATTATAACATTTTTCTAATTTCTTTTGCAATTTTAAATTTTCGGCAATAAAATAAGAATATAACTTTATAAGGAAAAAATTTTGAAAAAAATATTTAATTTTTTATTGATTTTAAGCGCAATATCTACAATCAATCTGAAAGCAAATGCGATTGATTGGCTTCAAGTTCCTGTAAAATACCCTAAAACAGCTTTTATTGATAAAGACAGTATTAAAAATACGCCAAAATATTATTTTTATAATATTAAATATAAGCAATTCCCAAAAGACAAATTTACAATCCTGACTGTTCAATCAGCTCATCAAAATTCATACGCGGCAAGGTTGAAAGTTTATTCGGAAGCTGAATATGAAAAATTGAACGGAGATTACGAAAATATAGCTAAAAATGCAACGGATAATCTTGAACCTGCGGCGGTTGGTTCAATTGTAAACAG
>CAPYQR010000014.1:8642-16427 GCA_948742005.1 uncultured bacterium | reverse complement strand
TGGATGACAAGGCTAAACCTACAATTATTTTTGACTAAGGCGAGGTAATGATGGAAAAAAAATGCCCCAAATGCGGCTATGAATTAGAAGAATTTGATATTTTTTGTGCAAGATGCGGTGAAAAAATCACTCAAGATGATTCATCAAATGATGATTTGATGAATTTACTTCAAAACAGCAAAAAAAATATTTCAAATTCTAAAAAAAATACTAATGGGAAAAATTCTCAAAATGAAAGTTTAAACGAATCAATGGATTTGTTTATTAATGATGCTAAAACAAAAAAACAAGAGTATTTTAACGCTAATGCCAAAAATACGCTTAACAATCCGTTAATCGGGTATATGATTTTTATTGTAATTCTTTGTATAACTTTTGCTCTTTCGTTAAATATTTTCTTATCAAAACAGCAAGAAGGGAAACTAAGACTTCAATATAAAAACAAAATTTCGCGCCCACAGTTAATTCCTGAGTTAAAAGAACCCGAAAATTACCATTCTTTAGCACAAAATTTAATCGAAGTAGAAGATTTTTTAGCACTTTATCTAAAATATTCAACCGATGATAAAGAAAAGAAAGAAAAAATATTTACAAACTATTTAGACGAAATAAACAAAATTTCGCACATTACAAGCGAAAATCTTTCTGATGATGAAATAACAGAATGTAATAAAATAGTTTCTTCAATGCAAGCAAAAAACTGTGCTTTAAAATTAAACAAAATATTTAAAAATTCAACAATAAAAGCATATAATAATCAAAATATCGTTTATTTATACCCAAACAATATAGAAGTATCAAAAAAATATTCAAAATTTTTAAACGATGATTTAAAAAGTTACTTAAAATTGAAACAAAAATATTCAAAACCAACAGCGCTTGCGCTGACATTAAAAATCCCGCCAAAACAGCTTGCTGATAAAATCTTTGATTGGGAAACAATGATGAACAAAACAACAAATCCTTATATCAAAGAAACAGCGCAAGAAATTATTTATAATGATTTCAGAAAATTTATTTTCACACCCTCAATTTACGCCACAACAACACAAGAAATGAGAAAAGACTTTAAAAAGGCTTATCATTATTACATTACAACAAAAAAAAGAAAATCTAACCTTGCGCCTGTTGTGATGAGTTATTTAGATAAACAAAAAAATTACACGGAAGAAAACTTTAAGAAAGATTATCCTTATAAGCTTTTTGAAAAAACTTTCGAAGAAGCTCTTGAAGAAACTGCTTTGTCTGATATTTTTGCACAATTAAGAAATAACATTATATCAAAAGCTTCAAATACACAATTCAAATTTGTCTTTAATACCGTTACAAACAAATGGAGTCAATATAATAAATCAATAACTCTAAAACCCGTTGAATTTGTATTATCGGATATTGACGAAACAAACAGTATTTCAATATACAACAATACAATGTCATTGTTTCAAGAATTGAATGTTTCAAAATATTCAAAATTATTCAGCGTAAATTCAAGATTATATATTTATAATTCTGACAGATTAACTATTTCAAAAATCAATTTCAACAGCGAAAATTTCAGCATTTCAATGCTTAGCACTAATGATGTCACATCAATTTTCCCCGGAGTTAATGTAATCAGCATCGACAATCATCCAAATTACAGCATTTACCTTGAAAAAGACAACACAAGCGCAAGCTTTATAATTTTGTCAAAATATTCTCAAGGCTGGGAAAAATACACGCTTGAACCGATAAGAGGCAGCTTTAATCAAATGATTCTGCCAAATATGTTTTCGGTAGCCTCCTTAAATGATGTTGAAATTGCCTTTAGAGCAAAGGATGTTTCAGAAAGCGAAACATCAGAATCCGCTCCGACATACAAGCTCACGGTTCACACAAAAGGACAAAAAGCCGCTCCCAGTGTTTATCCTGAAGAAGATATTGTTCAATATGACGAAAGAACAAACCGCGAAGAAGAGCACACAGAACCGCATAATCCTATTTTTAAGCCTAAAATAAATCAAAACAAAAATGACGATGATTTATTAAATTCAGCGCCTGAACAAAAACTTGAACCGCCCGAAGAAGATTAGACTTCGGGCGTATAATAAAATCAGCATGAGATTAAATAATTAATCAAAGTTCTAATCATAACCCCTGTTGGTCCGCTAAGAGTTTCTTTATTTGATTTATCAATATATGCAGTTCCTGCAATATCTAAATGAATCCAGGAAGAAGATTTTGTAAAATTAGATAAAAACCATCCTGCAGTTGAAGTTCCTGCATTTCTCCCGCCTGTATTTCTTAAATCTGCAATTTCCGATTTTAAATTATCTTTAAGTTCATCTAAAATAGGCATTTGCCAGGTATTTTCCGCACACTGTTGCGAAATTTTAATAAATTTATCTATTTGTTTTTGATTATTACCCAGAACACCCGTTATATTGTTACCTAAAGATACAATAACAGCACCTGTTAAAGTTGCAATATCAATAACTTCATCAACACCCAATTTGTCAGCGTAACAAAGTGCATCTGCAAGAGTTAATCTTCCCTCAGCATCCGTATTGTCTATTTCAATTGTTTTACCGTTCATTGCTGTTAACACATCGCCCTGTTTATAAGCGCATCCTGATGGCATGTTTTCGCACAATGCACTTAAAACATGCAGCTCAATATCTAAATCTAATTTTGAAACCGCATGGATAACACCAAGAACACTTGCACAGCCCGACATATCAGATTTCATTGTAAGCATTGAGCCTGCTGGTTTAATATCTAAACCGCCTGCATCAAACGTAATTCCTTTGCCGATTAGGGCGATTTTTTTTCGGGGAGTTTGCTTTGGTTTATATGTCAGATGAATAAACTTAGGCTCGTTAGCGCTTCCTTGCGCGACAGCTAAAAATGCATTCATCTTAAGATTTTCAATTTCATTTTTGTTATAGACTTTTATTTCAAGATTACATTCCTTAGCAATATTTTGTGCAATATTTGCAATATACAAAGGGGTAGCAGTTTGCGCGGGTTCATTTATTAAATCTTTTGCAAATTTTACAGCATAAGAAGAATAAGCCCCGATTGCCGCTCCCTCTTCGATTTGGGGAGTAATTTCCGATGAAACAAGTTCTATTGTTTCTATATTTGGTTTTTTATTTGTTAAATATTTTGAATATTCATACAAGCCGATTCTGATAGAATTTATGGTCATTTGAGCCGAATCTTTTTCGTTAAAATTAACCAAATCACAATTGCAGTCAGAAAGATTATCAATCAATTCAACCGCAAGCCCTGAGGGGGCATCCAAAGATGCTTTTACAGCACGCGCAGCACCTGCAGCAGCCTGGCAGAATTTTTTTCTGGTCAATGCTTCTTTTTTACCTAAACCTGCAACAAAAACTTTAAGATTTTCATTAATTGAAAATTTATAAACTTCCAAAAAACTCCTTTTTGTAGCTTTATATTCAAAAATTTGTTTTTGAAGCATTCCGTTTGATAAATCATTTAAATAATTATAAAAATCGCTTTTTTTGTCACAATCTTCAAACATGAATAAAATAGCGTTTTGCGACTCAATTTTATTCGGATTTTGTGTTAAAAATCTCATAATTTATAAACTCCTTTTTATTTAATCATTTTATATTTTATCTGCTATTTTTTGAATACTTTCAATTGCCCGTTTGGCACGAAGTTCATTTTTAATTTTTTTGTCTTTTATTTTTTTACCTTGAGTATCAATTTCTCTAATTATTCCCCAGTTTGAATTAATAGGTTGGAATTTTTTATGATTAGGAAAAGTTATATAATCTATTAAAGCACCCAGCATTGTTGTGTCATCAAGCGCAATTAAATCTTTATTTTTTAAATATCTATCCATATTAACAGCCGCAAAAAGACCTGTAGAAATACTTTCGCAATAACCCTCTACGCCCGTTAATTGTCCAGCGAAGAAAATATTTTTAAATTTATTTGTTTGAAGATATTTATTTAAAATTTTAGGCGAATTAATAAAAGTATTTGCATGCATAACACCATAGCGCACTATATTAACATTTTCCAATCCGGGTATTGCTTGAAGCAGTCGTTTTTGCTCGCCCCACTTTAAATTTGTCTGAAAACCAACCAAATTATACAAAGAAGCAATTTTATCATCCTGTCTTAATTGCACAACAGCATAAAACTGATTCTTTTTAAATTCTGTTGGTATTCTTTTGTCAAAAAGCCCAACAGGCTTTAACGGCCCAAATCTTAAAGTATCAACGCCGCGTGAAGCCATAACTTCAATCGGCATACACCCTTCAAAGTAATTGGCTTCAAATTCTTTTAAAGGAGCGGTTTGCGCGGTTGTTAAAATATTATAAAAATTTTCATACTCATCCTTATTCATAGGACAATTAATATAATCAGCGCTTCCTTTATCCCAGCGAGAAGCATAAAAAGCTTTTGAAAAATCTATAGAATCTTTTTCAACAATAGGTGCTATAGCATCATAAAAATGAAAATCTTCTTCATTAAAAATTTCTTTAATATTTAAGCACAATTCCCGTGCGCTTAATGGACCTGTTGCAATTATTGTCGGAATATTCGGGTCAATTTTTTCATATTTATCACAGATAAAATTAATGTTATCAAAACTTTTAATAATCTTATCAACCTCTCTACCAAACACATTCCTGTCAACAGCAAGAGAATTACCCGAGGGAAGAGAATTTTCAAACGCAAGAGGAAAAAGCGTTGAACCCAATATGGCCGCTTCTTTTTTTAACAATCCCGATGCAGATAAAACATCAAAAGCACCAAGGGAATTTGAACATACAAATTCAGCAGGATAGGAAGTTTTATGCGCGCCTGTTTGATATTTTGGGCGCATCTCAATTAAATTGATACAATGACCTTTTTTGGCAAGATATATTGCAGCCTCGCTTCCTGCTAAACCTGCTCCGATTACATTGATTTGATTCATAAAACAATTATACAACATAAAATTTGTAAATAATTATTAATAATTTAAAAAATAACTAAAGATTTTTCAAAATTTGCCGAAACAATAAATATAAGGATTATTTATCATGCAAAAAAAATCAAAAGAATTGTCAAATATTTCAAATTGCAATAAATTAATTTTAACAGGCATGTTAAAAAGAAGAAAACTTGCAGCATCTTCGATTGCAAAAGCATGCGATTATCAGCTTAAAATCAAAGTTGTTAAATAAATTTGTATTTATTTTAATCCAAAATTTTATCATTCGCTAAATCAGAGTTGAATTTAGCGCTAAATTCTTCTAAAAATCTGATAAATTTATTATCGGGAAGTTTGTCAATTTTTTCAGATTCATCATGCGGCTGATTGATAATTATTAAGACTTCATCTTTAGCTGCCATTTTAAGATTATTTCTTGCAATTGATTCAACTTTATACATTGAACTGAAATTTTGAATTTCGTTTTTTAATTCCGCATTTCTTTTTTCTGCAGCGCTGAACAATTCTTGTGCTTTGAAAATTTTTGTTTGATAAACAACAACTTTTGCAAGATTTAACAACGCAGAAAAACCAATTTCACAAATACAAATCAAAAGCACAATAGTTAAAAAAGAATGATAGAAACGAATTTTTCTTATTTTCTTTTTTTGCTGTTTTTGAACGCGTGATTTTAAATTCATATATTCTGCTGACATAAATTTATTTTAGCATTAAATTTAAATTAAATCTCAAATTCGTAACAATATTTTGCAACCTTTTGTTTTTTTTGATTTAATTCATAATCCAAAACTTCAACATCAAGCCAATTTAACTTTTTCAAAATATCATAAGTAATCAATTTTCTTGCTTCATTGTTATTTTGAGCTAATTTTAAAAGCAGGATTTCACGTTTGTTAAAATTGTATATTAAAATAAAACCGCCTGCACCGACTTTCGCAAAAAGCTTTGATTTGCTCTTGAGCATAATTTCAGTATCAAAACGGTCATGTCCGCCATAAACATAAGCATTTCTTCTTATTGAATTAATCAGAACATCGTATTTTTTATTATTAAATAAGTTAAAATACCCCTCAATAATATTTTCATAAGGCAGCCCCCACATAGGAGTAGAACAGCCGTCTTTAGTTAAAATCTTGCTTTTATATTTTGTTAATTCAACCTGTTTTTTGTAAATTAATTTTTGAACAGGATGTTTTTCGCTGACATAATTGTCAAAATCATAACCCAGATATTTACACATCAAAAGCATCATGACATGTTTTGCACTGCAATTATTTTTAAGTTTTGTTTTATTCCCCTTATCGCGCAAATCAAGAGAATGTAAAGGTGCTATATCAATATCATCAAATTTAAGACCATGCTTTTTTAAAAGGTTTTTCAAAACAATGATATGCCCTGTAGAGCCTGAGTGTGAACCGGAAAAAATTGCAATTTCAAATTCTTCAAGTCTGAAATCATTAATAATATTACAATCACAAATAATACTTGCCTGCATTGGTTTTGCTAAAGAACGCATAAAAGTAATTTCGCAAGGGTCAAAACCAATATGTTTATATATTCCATCAGAATTCGCAAGATAAACACTGCCAAAATAACAAGAATCCAGATAATTATCTCTTGTTGTTGACAAAAGAATTTGATGAAAGTTTTTAGAATTTTTTAAATTTTTATCCATGACTTTTTTACACTAATTTTACTAATTAATATTTAACAGCTTTTTCAAACGTTTTTTCATGATTAGATTTTCGCTCTCCAATCTTGCAATTTCGCGCTGCAGCCTTGCAACCTGATTTTGCTCATCTTCAGGTGAATCACATTTGAGCGAAGTAATTCCGATGTTCATCGGAAGACGTTTTTTTGCTTCATCTTTTAATAAAAGCAGGCTGTCAAGTCCTTTGTCGGTAATAAAGCCCATTTTAATCATGATACTTGCCATTTTTATATGACGACCCTCGTCATTTAATTGTTTTTGATAACGAATTGCTTGTTCCAATTGCATTGCATCAACTTTACCGATTTTTTTCAAAAATTCGCCTGTTTTAATTTTTCCTGCTAAAAACATCGCAAGGGCGACATTTTTATTGTTTGAATAATCAGGAATTGATAAGAACTCCAACTCGTCGCATTTAATAAAAATTTTTGCAGTATCAGCAAAAGACCAGCTGTTTTTAATCGTTATTTCGAATATTGTATTTTCATCAAGCAAATCCTGCATAAAAATATAAAAAGCGCTTGATAATTTCATAGATTTGGATTGAAGCTCCTGTTTGCCTTTAAAGCTAAGCTTCGGAATCATATATTGAAATAAAATATCGCTTTGTGTTAACTCGTTAAAGTCAATAAGTTTTTTGCTTAAATCTTCTAATATTTCTTTGGTAATAACCTGTTTTACCCAGATTGGGAGGTTTTGAATATTATCGAAGAAAATTTGAGAAATTTTTTGCATTGTTAATCCTTAAATTAATAATAATTCACTATACATTAAATCAATTATACATAACGTAGATTTTTTTATAAATACATTATATAACTTATTAATAGAAATGTGAAATACGTTATAATTGTTAACGAAAGAAAAAAATATGGGTTTAGACGGAATATCAATCAATCAACTAAGACTTGGTACAGAGCTTAATTCCAAGGAATTAAATAAAGTTAATTCTCAAATCAACCTGCAATTTATTGACGGACTTGCAAAAGGTCAAAGAATTAATGCTGACGAAAAAAAAGAACAAAACAACAGCAGCAAATCAAAGCAAGATGAAAATAACGATAGTTTTGAAGAAGATGAAAATGATAACGATTTAAAAACAGATAATATAAAC
>CAPYQR010000014.1:1263-8632 GCA_948742005.1 uncultured bacterium | reverse complement strand
AAAAATAAGAAAGGAAAAATGACTATGAAGAAGATGAAGAAATTATTAAGTATGATTTATCAAATTCCAATCAATACATGTTGAAAGTTGATGAAAAAAATAATAATATTTTAATTATAGAAAAAAACTCACAAAAAATCATACAAAGCTTCAACCCTGAAGCATTAGCAGATTTAACCAAATATTTGCCGAATTTTAAAGGTGTATTAATCAACAGAAAGCAATAAAAATGAACCAGTATGTTAAGCAATATCAAAAATCCAGTATAGAAACCGCTACAAAAGAGCAAATCTTAATCATGCTCTATGATGGAGCAATTCAATTTTTAAACAAAGCTAAAATCGCCCTGAATAAAAAAGATTTCGAATCTTCGCATAATAATTTAATGGGTGCACAAAAAATAATTCAAGAATTTATTGATTCACTGGACAGAGAAATTGCGCCGCAATTAGCAGAAAATCTAACAAGTTTGTATGAATATTTCATAAGAAGATTAGTCCATGCAAACATGAAAAAAGATATTCAAGCAATTGATGAAGTGTTAAATTACCTTAAAAACTTAAAGGCAACCTGGGAAAAAGCAATTGCCCTAAATCAGCAGCAGGAAGCAAAAAAATCAAGCGATGATTATGATGATGAAGATGCTGACGATGAAGATGATGAAAAAGGAAATTACGCTTAAGTAAAGGAAGAAATTTTGTTAACACAAAACGATAAAGAATATATTAAGCTCTTGTATGATAATTTTTTAAAAATTAATCTCTATATTAAATCTGCAATTGAAAATGAAGATTTAGAACAGATAGAAAATATTTTCCAATCAAAAAACCAGTTAATTAAAGAAATTGTTTCTTTTGAAAAAATTCATCACGAAGAAATAAAAAAAGACGAACATCTTTTAAAATATAAACTTGATTTAATTGAAAAAGAAAAAGAAAATATAAAACTTCTTGAAAATATACAATTAAAAGCAAAAAGCGAAATTAATCAAACTTCAAAAACAAAAAAACTATATAACGCATACGAACCGACGCTCAACCAAACTCATTCAACAATTGAAATTTTAGATGATTCAGAAGAATAATGAGCTTTTAACTTTTTCTTAAATTTTTATAACTGAATATTGCATAGATTACAATACCTAAAATAATCCATAAAATAAACATAGTGACACTTGAAGATAATTGTTTTATTGAAAAAATCATCAAACCCAGGCTTGAAATTATCCCCAGAATCGGGAACAAAGGCATCAGAGGAACTTTGAAAGCACGTTTTAGGTTTGGTTCTGTTTTTCTTAAAACCATAACCGCAATACAGATTGCGATAAAAGATGTAAATGTTCCATAGTTACACAATTGTGCCGCAATATTTAAATCCATAAACAAACTGCAGACAATAGTAACAAGACCGACAATCCAGGTTAAAATATGCGGTGTTCTGTGTTTTTTATGAATCGCCCTTAAAACGCGCGGAAGAAATTTATCTCTCGACATTGCATATAAAATACGGGTTGATGCCAGCTGACAAATCAAAAATACGCTTGCAAGCGCACAAACAGCCGCAACCGAAATAAATCCCGCAAGATAATCTTTGTTAATCATCGAAAGAGCCGTTGCAATAGGTGCTTGTATATTAATCGTTCCCATAGGGCAAATTCCTGTTAAAACAAGCGCCACAAAGACATATAAAATTGTACAGAAAATTAATGTTGTAAAAATAGCCATCGGAATATCCTTTTGAGGATTTTTTGCTTCTTCTGCAGTAGCAGTCACGGCATCAATCCCGATATATGCAAAAAATATTATAAAAGCACCCATCAAGATTCCCTCAAAACCATTTGGCGCAAAGGGCATCCAGTTTTGCGGTTTTATATAAAAAGCACCGACTACGATAAACGAAATTATCATAAAAAGATTTAAACAAACCATAACCGTAGCAAACCTTTCCGATTCTTTAATTCCTTTAATTAAAATCAAAGTTACAATTAAAGTTAAAAAAATCACGGGCAGATTAATTGCAAAAGGAACTTTATCAAAAAGATAAGGTATTTTATCATGAATATCCATACCGTATTTATCACACATATGAGCAATTGAGCGCACATCAGACCTTAGCCAGATTGGAAAATTTACGACAAAATTAGGAAGATATTGGCTAAATCCCTTTAAAAGCTGGGTTAAATAACCGCACCAGGAGCTTGAAACGGCAATATTTCCAATAACATAATTCAACATTAATGCCCAGCCGACAATCCAAGCCGCAAATTCGCCCAAAGAAGCGTATGCATAAGTATAAACGCTTCCCGATACAGGGATAATTGCTGCAACTTCACTATAACAAAGTGCCGAAAAAACGCAAGCAACAGCTGCTAAAACCATTGAAACAATAATTGCAGGCCCTGCGCCCATGCTCTCAGGTCCGCCTTCTATTGCAGTCCCGACAATAGTTAAAATTCCCGTACCTACAATCGCACCAATTCCGATAATAAAAAGGTCAAATGCTGATAAAGATTTTTTCAAACTTCCTTTTTTAGCGTTATCAATAAGTTCAGTGGCTGTTTTTCTGGTTAAAATATTTTTACAAATCTTTTTAATCATCATTTTCCTTAATCATTATTTTCTAATTTTCTTTGTTTGTGATACCCATACATAAAATAAAATGCAATTCCCATAATTATCCAAACAGGAAACAAAATTCTTGATGTTTTCAGAAATTTCATAGAATATAACATCAAACCGCCGCAGCAAATTATGCCCATCAAAGGAACAAATGGTGAAAAAGGAACTTTAAAAGGACGAGGTCTGTTTGGCTGTGTTTTTCTTAAAATCAAAACTGCAACACAGACAATAATAAAAGAAGCAAAAGTTCCAAAATTACATAATTCTGCGGCAATTGAAATATTCATACAAATTGTTCCGATAATGCAAATTATTCCGCACATCAAGGTGATAACATGCGGTGTTTTGTATTTAGGGTGAACTGTTTGCAAAATTTTAGGCAAAAAACCATCCCTGCTCATTGCATATAATATTCTTGTACCTGCAAGCATCATAACAAGCAAAACCGAAGTTAACCCCGTCAAAGCGCCGATTGAAATCAAGCCTGCAACCCAATCTTGTCCCACATTTCTCATTGCTGTTGCAATTGGTGCTTGAACGTCAATTTCACTAATCGGAACAACTCCCGTCAAAACAAGAGCAACCAAAACATAGACAATTGTACAGGTCAAAAGTGAACCAATAATCCCAATCGGCAGATTTTTTTGCGGATTTTTTGTTTCTTCTGCCGCTGTAGCGATTGCATCAAATCCAATATAAGCAAAAAATATTATAAAAGCACCCATAAACATCCCGCCCAAACCATTTGGCGCAAAAGGCGTCCAGTTTTCAGGCTTAATATAGAACATGCCCGTTAAGATAAACAAGCCCACAACTCCGAGTTTTATTGCAACCAACAAGCCCGCCATTTTTGTGGATTCTTGAATCCCTCTTATCAGAAATGAAATAATTATTATTGTAATAACCAAACTTGGAATATTAATACAAATCGGTATTCCTAAAAAATGAGGAATATAACTTGCAGGATCAATTCCTTGTTTTGTTAATTCAGATACCGTAGTCGAATAATCATGAATTAAATATAAAGGCGGATTAATCAACCAGTCGGGCAAGAAAGTAAAGCCTTTTATAAATTGCATAAAATAACCGCTCCATGCACTTACAACAGCAATATAAGCAACAATATACTCAAGCATTAAAACCCAGCCTATTGTCCAAGCCATAAATTCGCCCATAGTAGCATAGGTATACAAATAAGCACTTCCCGCCACAGGAAGCATTGAAGCAAATTCACTATAGCAAAGAGCGGAAAAAATACAAGCCAATGATGCAATTATCATTGAAATAATTAATGAAGGTCCTGCACCTGCCGCTTCTGATGAGCCAACAGCCGCAATCCCGACAACGGTAAAAATCCCGCTTCCGATAATTGCACCTACACCAAGGATAATTAAATCAAAAGCCCCGAGTGTTTTTTTTAGTCCGCCCTTTTCTGCTTGTTTGAGCATGTCATCAGGATTTTTTAATTTTAATAAATTCTTCACAAACCCCGATAATACACTGACCTCTGCCGTTTGCGAAATTTCGGGCAAAAAGTCTTTGCTTTCATTTTCATTCATAATGCTTCTTCTTTTCTTGTTTATTATTATTTTTTATTCTTAATCAAAGGAAATCCTAATTTTTCTCTTTGTTCAACATACAATTTAGCAACTCCCGAAGCAAGGGTACGGACTCTGTTAATAAAATTAACACGTTCATCTTTGCTTATAACGCCGCGTGCATCTAATAAGTTGAACGTATGAGAGCATTTTAAAACCCAATCATAAGCAGGCAGGACTATTCCTTTTTCCATACAGCTGTTTGCTTCATTCATAGCTAAATCAAACATTTTAAATAAACATTCAGGATTTGAATATTCAAAATTATACTTTGACTGTTCGATTTCGTTTTGAAGATAAATGTCGCCGTATTTAAGATTTTCATTCCAATCAATATCAAAAACACTGTCAACATTTTGCAAATACATTGCAATACGTTCCAGCCCGTAAGTAATTTCCAAAACAACAGGTTTGACTTCCAAGCCGCCTACTTGTTGGAAATATGTAAATTGAGTAATTTCCATGCCATCAAGCCATACTTCCCAACCTACACCTGCAGCACCCAATGTCGGCGATTCCCAGTTATCTTCAACAAAGCGAACATCATGTTTTTCAAGGTCAACACCCATTGCGCTTAATGAATTTAAATATAAATCCTGTGCATTATCAGGGTTCGGCTTTAAAATTACCTGATATTGAAAATAATGACCCAATCTGTTCGGGTTTTCTCCATACCTGGCATCGGTCGGACGTCTGCACGGTTCAACCATAGCACAGCTAAAAGGTTCAGGTCCGAGAGCCCTTAAAAAAGTAGCAGGGTTCATTGTACTTGCACCTTTTTCGATATCATACGGCTGTTGAATAACACATCCATTATCTGACCAATATTTTGAAAGATTTAATATTAATTGTTGAAAAGTTAATGCCATTTTAATTCCTAACTATTCTTGTTATCATAATCAATTCTGCCGATTAATTTGTTTAATTTTCTAGCAGTTTCCTTAAATTGTTCAATTCCGAGACTTTGTGCCCCGTCACACATAGCAATATCCGGATTATGATGGACTTCAATCATAACACCATGTGCACCTGCAATCAAAGAAGCTTTACTCATAGGCTCAATTAAATATCTTTTTCCTGTACCATGTGACGGATCAACCATAACAGGAAGATGTGAATATTTACGAATAACGGGAATGGCAGCAATATCTAAAACATTTCTTGAATATTGCGTATCAAAGCCCTTAACCCCGCGTTCACACAAGATTACATTAGGGTTACCGTTACATAAAATATATTCCGCCGCAAGGAAAAATTCCTTAATTGATGCGGCAGGCCCTCTTTTTAATAAAACAGGTTTCTTGCATCTTCCTAAAGCTTTTAAAAGCTTAAAATTCTGCATATTTCTAGCGCCCACTTGCAAAACATCAGCATATTTTGAAACAAGTGCAACATCCATTGTATCCATAACTTCTGTAACAATAAGCAAGCCTGTTTTTTCTCTTGCTTCAGCAAGATATTGAAGACCCTTTTCTTCTAACCCTTGAAAATCATAAGGGCTTGTTCTTGGTTTAAATGCTCCGCCTCTTAAAAAATGGCATCCCATTTCCTTGGCAGCAAAAGCAACTTTTAAAAGCCCGTCTAAATCTTTTTCAACAGAACATGGCCCAACGATTAAAACAGGTTTTTCCAACCCTCCGATTTTTACGCCGTTAGGAAATTTAATAATTGTATCTTTGGGATGTGCAATTCTTGAAACAAGTTTATAAGGTTCTTGTATTTTTTTAACTTCACGAACCCCCTCAAGCGAACTTAAGCTGTTTGGGTTGATTGTTTGTTTATCTCCGATAACAGCAATAACTTTAAGAGTTTCGCCATTATTTACCTGAACTTCCAAGCCGTTTTTTTTGACAAATTGAATAACCTTATCAATTTGTTCACTTGTTGCATCATGCTCCATTACTACAATCATTTATTTTTCTCCATAGTTAAAGTGTAAATATTGCAAAGAATATTTAATCATAAAGAAATATTATTGTATATAAGTTATTAAGAAATATTGATTTTTATGGCAATTTTTTAAATGTTTTGTTTTCATAACTATATGAAAACAAATTCGCTCAATTATCCTGTTTACGTCAGAAAAACAGCCAATAAAAATATAAACTGCAATAAAATATCATTCAGCGGGTGTTCAAATTCAAATGATAATCCCATAAAAAACTTTGTAATTCAAGCAAAAAACAAATTACGCACCCTTATTCAATATTTCAAAAAATCCGATAAAAATAATTCCCTTAACAAAGTACGTGAAGATGATTTTCCTGAATTTCGCGCACAATTAATAAAAAAAACGATTCTGGATAATACGGGAAATAAAGAAGATGCACAATTTGCTTATACAATTGCAAAACTCAACAGTGAATTTGATGAAGCTGATATTGAAGATTTAATAAATACGCCGCTAAATTCCAAAGAAAAAGAACTTTGCATTAAATGTTTTGAAAAAGGGCTGGCGATAGAACACGGTTATAATTACCAATATCCGAATTTTAACGATGAAGCAATCGAAACGGCGGTAAAAATCAAAAAAGCAGGCTTCGAATGTGATGACAGCATTATTGAATCGATATTAGAGGGAAAATGCAGCGAAAAAGACATAGATATTTTAATCAAAATGAAAAATGCAGGTTTTTTTGCGGAAGAAGCTTTGGAATACGCTTGCAAAATGGATGATAAAAAGCTTAAATCAGCAATTTTATTACGAGATGCTTACGATTATTCATTTATGATTCTTGATACCGCCTCAAGAGGCGTAAATGAAAAACAAATTAAACAACTTTGCACCCTTAAAAAAGCCGGGCTTGGCAATGATGAAAAGTTAACCGAAAGAGTTATCAAAGGTTTGGATGACGATGCGGTTGAAGATTTAATAAAAATAAAAACAAACATAAAAATTTTACACTTTTTTACAAGACACTTATTAAAGTTCTACGACAAAGGTTTAAAAGATAAAACAGAAATTTTTAATGAACTTGGAAATTTTTTCCAAACAGACACCACAATAGAATTGATGAACAAAGAAATGACTCAAGAAGATGCACGAAAGCTGATTGAGAGAAAAATTGCCTTGATAATCGAGGACAAAGATGCAAACTCTATTGATAATATTAAAAATTACCCTGACGAAAATTCAGAAAAACATAAAGAGGA
>CAPYQR010000014.1:0-1253 GCA_948742005.1 uncultured bacterium | reverse complement strand
TATTTTAAATGCACTCGAAGTAAACAAAGCAAAATCACTCGATTCAAAAACGCAGGAAAAACTGAACCGCGCAATTGAAAGAGTAAAAGAATCAATAAATCATACAATTACTCCCCAAAAAATAAACCCCCAAAGACGCAAAGAACTTTGGAGCGGATTTTTGGCGAATAATAGAAAAATTGAGGAGACAATTAAAAACGCCGACTTCGCAAAGCTTAAAACCAAAGGCCTGGAACTTGAATATCCGAGAAAAGATTTTATTGAAGATTTAAACAAAATTCTAAAACCACTAAGCAATGAAGAAAAAGCAGACATCTTAAATAAGCTTGAAATAATTTTAACAAAAGACAAAAAAGGTTACGATGGGATTATAAATCTTGAAAAATTAAATCTTGAAAACGAAACGGAAGCAAAAGTTTTTAAAATTGCGGATAAATTTTTAAATAAAAACAAAATAAACCCAACAGAAGATGAAAATCTTGATATGGCGCTTAATTCCTTAATAAACGGATTGAGTGAATTTATTAATATCATAGGCAAAGAACAACACAAAAACCAAGCCTACAGTGTTGATATTCACATTTTAAAAGTTTTTCAAAACGCTCTTTTAAATCCCGAATATGAAAAATTATCCCCATTAGATAAAACTTGCTTAAAACTTGCAATAATATTACATGATATTGCAAAACAAGAAGGGGAATTAGATAAATCTCATCCCGAAATTTCAGCAAGATACGCACAAGATATCTTAGAAGAATATAATCTGCCATATTCAATAAAAACAAGAGTCACGGAATTAATTTTTAATCATCACTGGTTTGAAAACTACAACAAGCAAAGCAATACCGCAAAAGCGGTGCACACGACCGCTGCGTTTTTCAGACAAAAAGACGATTATAATATTTTAAAAATAATGACAAAAGCAGATATTGAGGGGATTGGAAATGAATATTTTTTAAGTTTTGTTGATGATTTAAACAATGAAGAAAAACAAAAGCCCCTAATAAACACACTAAATGAAATAAATTCAAGCGGACAAATTTTTATTCCATCCAAAATTGTCCTAAAAAACAAAATTCCCACCGTAAAATACAAAAACAAAACCTATAAAGTTGTTAATATTGCTAATTTAAACAGACATGAAAATCTTGAAAAATTCGGCTTTGAAAAAGGAACAACAAAAGAAAATTTAAGATTATTAATTCACATGACGGATGCAAAAGATATTAAAACCCTTTTCAACCTTGAAAAAA
>CAPYQR010000013.1:18191-18645 GCA_948742005.1 uncultured bacterium | reverse complement strand
AAATAATGCGGAGCACTTTCTGCGGTTAAATTTTTTAAGCCTTGTTTTTTAGCTTTTCTTATTAATTCGACACTTTCCTTTTTTGAAACATGACAAAAATGAAGCCTTGCGCAAAAGCCTTCTTTAAGCGCTTTTTTGAATAATTCAATCTGCCATTCGATTTCAGTTGTCTCATCTTCACAATGGGATAAAATCAATTCCTCGCTTTTAAGTGCCTGTAAAAATACATCTTTATCCAAAAGCGGCAAACCATCGTTTGAAAAAGCGATTGCACCTGCGTTTTTTAATTCTTTGAAATTTACAAGTTCAAGAGAATCAAGGTTTTTAGTGATTGCGGCAACGGGGTATATTTCAAAACGGTATTTTTTTGCCAGTGAAAGAATTTTTTTAATAACATCAGGGTTGTCGCACACAGGCTTTGTGTTGGGCATTGTGCAAACGCCTGAAAAACCTC
>CAPYQR010000013.1:8085-18181 GCA_948742005.1 uncultured bacterium | reverse complement strand
TTCAAGCGTTTCCTTTTGTTCAAAGCCGGGTTCTCTAAAATGCACATGCATATCAATCAGGGAGGGAATTTTGGTAATTTTGAATTGTTTTTCTTTAGTCATTTTAACCTTTGTTTTTAAGATTTTCTCATTGGTGCAGTTAAATTAATATTGCGAAGTTAAAATCATATCTAAAATTGCCATTCTGACATAAACGCCGTTTTTTGCCTGGTTAAGGATTGTCCTTGCATTTTGTGTTTCTAAAACGTCATTTTTAACTTCGATATCACGGTTTATAGGCCCAGGGTGCATTAAAAATGCTGCATAGGGGAGATTTTCTTTTGTTATTTGAAATTTTTTAATATAATCGTTGATATTAATTTTTTCTTCAATTCGTTCTTTTTGAATTCTCAAAGGCATTATTATATCTGCATTTAAAAATGCTTCATCAATATTATTAAAATATTCAACCCCCTCGATTTTTTCTCCTTGGAAAATATCGTCTGTTAAGCATCTTAAATTTGCATGGAATTTTTTTAATAGTTCAATGTTTGATTTTGCAACTCGTGAATGGGCGATATCTCCTACAAATGTTATTGTTTTATCCGTTAAATCAAGAAATTGTTTTTTAATTGTGTAAAAATCTAATAATGCTTGTGTGGGGTGTGCGCTTGCTCCGCTTCCCGCGTTTATGAATGAAATATCTTGATAGTATTTTTTCTTGCTCAATTCAAAGATTAAATTTTCGTCTGAATGTCTTAAAATAACGATATTCATTCCTATTGCGCAAAGATTATTTATTGTGTCGTATATATCCTCGCCTTTTTGTAATGATGAAGTATTTGCGCAAAAATCGTATTTGTTTGCATGGATTTTATTTATTGCCATTTCAAAAGACAGTTTTGTTCTTGTTGAATTTTCAAAAAACATACTGATGACATGTGAATTTGTGTGGTTTGATTTTCTGATTCCTTTTTCAAATTCTGATGCTCTTTTTATTATTTGATTAATTTCATCTGTTGTGAGACTTTTTATATCAAGCAGGTTTTTCATTCATTCTTCCTCTGGTTTTTATATTTATGTTTTGTTTTAAGCTTTTCTGCTTCCGGGTTTAACAAGTTCGATTCCCTGTTTGCAAAGAGGGCAGTTTTCAGGTTCATAGGTTGTCGGGCTTTCTTTTAAAAGGGAATAAATCTTGAATTGGTCGTCTAATTTCCCTTGTGTCCTATCAACAATACATCCGACACCTTTAACAATACAGCCAAAATCTTTAATTGCTTCTTTGGTTTCAAAAATTGTTCTTGCGGTTGTGATTACATCTTCAATAATAACAATTCTTTCGCCCTTTTCGATTGTGTATCCGCGTCTTAATTGCATTATGTTATCCTTGCGTTCAACAAAAAGGTTGCGCTTTCCGCATTGACGGGCAACTTCATATCCGAAAATCACCGCCCCGATTGCAGGAGAAACTATTGTGTCAAAATCAATTTGCTTTAAAGATTGTGCTAAAATTGATGCTAATTTTTCAACAACATCAGGAAATTGGTATAATTTTGCACATTGAAAATAAGTATCCGAATGAAGCCCCGAAGTTAAGCAAAAATGCCCTTTTAAAAGCCCTTCGTTTTCGATTAAAAGTTCTTTAACATTATTCATCTCTGATTGCTCCTTTTAAAGTTTCAAAGTCTTTAAAACCATTTTTTTCAATAAAATCATTCAATTCAAGAGCTAAACTTGTGCAAATCGAGGGCGAGCGGAAGTTTGCCGTGCCGATTTGAAAAGCATCAGCGCCTGCGAGGATAAATTCAAAAATATCACTTAATTTCGAAATCCCGCCCATTGCAATAATCGGGATTTTGACCGTATTTTTTATTTGATTAATCATATAAAGCGCAACAGGTTTTATACAAGAGCCCGACAAGCCGCCTTGGACGGTTTTTTTGATAAATTTATTGCCGATGTAGCTGATATTTATCCCTAAGCCTCTTAAGGTGTTGATTGCGCTGATACAATCTGCCCCTGCGGATTCAACAGCGCTTGCGAGGGGTTTTATGTCTGATGTGTTCGGTGAGAGTTTGATTATTAAAAAACCCTGATAATTTTTTCTGATTTTTGAAGTTAAATTATACAAACTTTCAGGATTTAAGCCGAATTCCAGACATCCTTTTTTAACATTCGGACAGGAAACGTTAACCTCAAGCGCTTTTATTTCGTTTAATTGTGCAATTGAAGCGAGTTTTTCATAATCTTCAATTGTATTTCCTGCGATATTTAAAAGAAAGTCAATTTTATTTTTCTTTAAAACGGGCAGTTTTTCGCTCAAAAATCTTTCAATTCCGACATTTTCAAGCCCGATTCGATTAATCATTCCGCCCTGAACTTCAAAAATCCGCTCGCCATCGTTACCTAAACGTGATTCAAGAGTGATTCCTTTTGTTGAAATTGCACCTAAATAATCAAGATTGATAAAATCGCCAAATTCAACATCATATCCATAAGTTCCCGAAGCGCCAATCAAGGGAGATTTTAGAATCAGGGAATTGTTTGTTTTTTTATTTTTTAATATGGTTTTTAAACTTTCTATTCCCATATTATCTCTCCTCCCTCAAAAACAGGCCCGTCTTTACAAACAGAACGGTTTTCGATTTTTCCGTTTTTGATTATTTTGATAACACAACCGCGGCAGACGCCGATTGAGCATGCCATTGTTTTTTCAAGGGCAAGCTGGCTTTTGATTTTGTGTTTTTGTGCGGTTTCATCTGCCATTTTTAAAACAACCATTGGTGCACAGGAATAAATTATTTCAAAATTTTCTTTTTCGATTAATTCATCAATATAATCCATCACCGACCCGCCTACAACCGTTTTATCGCTGCCTTTGATTATTTCATTTTCTTCTTTGAACCCTGAAATTAAAAAGTTTTCTATTTTTCTTTTGTTTAATTCGCGTTTTAAAAATAACATTGGTGCAATTCCAATCCCCGCACCGATTAAAAGAGATTTTTTGTTAATGATATCAAAACCGTTTCCTAAAGGCGCGAGGAAGTCTATTTCTTCTTTTTGTTTTAGATTTTTAATATAGTTTGTTCCCTCGCCTTTTATTTTGTAGAGAATTGTGGTTGTGCTTTTGCCGTCTGACATCTCAAAGCTGCTGATGCTGAAAGGGGGGCGCATTGTTTTATTTTCGCATAAGATTGAAATAAATTGACCGCAGGAAGCATTATCAAGCTCGGATAATATTTCAAGCTTGTATGTATCTTTTGCAATTTTTTCGTTGTTTTGAATTGTGCCTTTGTAGTTTTTTCTCATCTTCAGACCTTTATATCAAAAAAAAGGAAAGCACGAAAGCCTTCCTTTTTTATTGTTAAAATTTATTAAATTTTTTGATTTTTTTCTTATGTTTATCATAATTACCTTTGATTTTAATTATAATTCAAATATATAATTTTGAAAATATTTATTAACAAAAATTATTATTCATATCTTAGAGCATCAATCGGATTTAACAATGATGCTTTGTGCGCAGGATAATAACCAAAGGCAATCCCGACGAGTCCTGAAAACCCAAAAGAAAGCAAAATCGGGGGCAGGGTTATTAAAATCGTTGTTTCGCAAAGCACTCCGATTAAAACCGCGATGATAATTCCCGCAATAATTCCGATTATTCCGCCGATTAAGGATAAAACAAGTGCTTCAATTAAAAATTGAATTCTGATATCCTGCGCGCGAGCGCCGATTGCCATTCTGATTCCGATTTCTTTTGTCCTTTCGGTAACTGAAACCAGCATGATATTCATTATCCCGATTCCGCCGACAATGAGGGAAACCGAGGCGATTGAAGCAAGCAGAATTGCAAAAGTTTTAACTGTTGATTTCATTTTTTCTTGAAATTCTGCGCTGTTGCGGATTTCAAAATCGTTTGCCTGTGTTTTTGATAAATTGTGTTTTTTTCTTAAAATTTCTTCAATGTCGCTTTGTGCAATTGCTGCATCATCTAAGGATTTTGCTTTTACAACAATTTGATTGACACTGCCCGGGAAATCTGTTCCGAAAACTTTTTTTTGAGCTGTTGTAATCGGGATGAAAATTAAATCATCTTGATCCATATGTCCCATTTGACCTTTGGTTTTTAGAGTTCCGATTATTTTAAAGGGGATGTTTTCAATTCTTATTGTTTTTCCGATAGGATTAACGTCCCCAAACAGCTCACGCTCAACGGTTGAACCTATTATTGCTTTTTTGACTGCGTTTGCGCTGTCTTCAATTGTAAAAGCGTTACCCAGAGCGATTTCGTAGTTTTTTATGTATAAATAAGAATTTGTGATTCCATAAACTGTTGTCTGCCAGTTTTGGTTTGCAAACATTGTCTGCTTGGACGAACTTACAACGGGCGCTACGGCTTCAACACCTTTTGCCTGTCTTTGAATTGCGATTACATCTTTTAAATTCAAAGTCGGTTTTGACCCGAGCCCCATAGAAACTCCGCCTGTTTTTGCGCTTGCGGAGCGGATTGTTAAAAGGTTAGAGCCCATAGATTCCATGTTTTCTTGTACTTTTTTGTTTGCGCCTGAACCTATTGCAAGCATAACAATAACAGCCCCTACCCCGATTATTATCCCGAGAGAAGTGAGGATTGAGCGCATTTTGTTAACTTTTAGGGAATTGATTGCTATTTTAAAAGTTGATTTAAAATCTATCATAAATAACCTTAATTATTCATTAATTACAAATTCTTCCGCTGTTGCGGTTTTTTCCCATAATCCGCTTTTGTCGTTTAGATGGTAGATTTCAAATTCTTCTCCGTTAAAGCGGACGTATTCATTATTTTCATATGTTTTAGCATCGTAATTTAAAACGGTGTAAATTTGTTTTATTTTATTGTTTTTATCAATTTCTGCTTCGTAATAATAAAGCCCGTCTTTTGTTTTTGTAAATTTTTGAGTTATATGGTTGTTTTTGTTTGTTTCTTGATAAGTTACATATTTTTTATTTTTTATTAAAATATCATCTTCATTATCAGGAATTGAATAGTCTTTTGCTCTGAATTCGTTTAATCCGTCGATAAATTCATAACTTCTCATTGTTTTAAAGTTATTATTCATTGAAATTACACTTAAGGATTCGGGCATGTTTTTTTCTTCGTCTATTTTTCCAAATATGATTTTTTCACGTCTTGCGCGGTTAGAATCGCAATATTGCTGCCAATTTTCTTCTTGTCCGATAATTACAAGGTTTTTAGCAAGAGAATAGTGCGGTTTGATTAATTTGTCTATTTTTTTGCTTTCTTGAAGAATGCTGTTTACAATAAAATCAATTTCTTCGTTTAATTCTTCTTCAGCAGTTGCACTATATTTAAAAAGAGATTTTATTTTATCAAGAAAAGATGATTTTTCAGGTTTTTGTGTATTGGGATTTTCCTTGATAAATTCGTCATTTTTACAGTTATTTGTAAAATTTATATTGAAGTTTGAAATTTTGTTTGCAATTATTGTTTTGTGTGAAAAATTGCTGATTTGTTGAATTTTCATAACCGGTTTTCCTTTGGCAATTTGTATTTTTAATATTTTAAATTTACCATGGAAAAAATTATTTTAAAAGCTGTTCGATTTATCAGAAATTATTTTTCCGTCTTTAAAAGTCAAAATTCTTTTTGTATATTGCGCTATGTCGGGTTCATGTGTTACTAAGACGATTGTTTTACCATATTTTTCATTCAAATTTACAAAAAATTCCATAACATCAATACTTGTTTTGGTATCAAGGTTTCCTGTGGGTTCATCTGCTAAAATTAACGGCGCATCGTTTACTATTGCGCGTGCGATTGCGACCCTTTGCTGCTGCCCGCCTGACATTTGGTTCGGGAGATTGTTTTCCTTTGATTCCAACCCGACAATTTTAAGCGCTTCTTTTGCGCGTTTTATTCTTTCTTCTTCTTCAATTCCCTTGTAAATCATTGGCAAACAAACGTTATCAAGCGCGCTTGTTCTTGAGATTAAATTAAAGCCTTGAAAAACAAAGCCGATTTTATTGTTGCGGATGTCAGATAATTCGTTGCTGTTAAGAGAAAAAATATCAATATCATCAAGGTAATATTCCCCGCTTGTCGGTTTATCCAAAGCGCCCAGCATATTCATACAAGTTGATTTTCCTGAACCTGATGCACCCATTATTGCGACAAATTCGCCTTTTTCAATTGAAAAAGAAACATCATTAAGGGCAAAAAAGGTTTCATCGCCCATTTGATAAGTTTTTATTGCGTTTTTGACTTCAATTAATGCCATTATTTTTTCCTGTTTTTTATATCGGCGGTCTGCGCATTGTGCGGTTTATTTGGTTATTGGTTTTTTTACCGCCTTGCGCGCTTATAACAACTTTATCTTTTTCTTTTAATTCATCTGAAATTATTTGAACTTTGATATCGTCTGCAATTCCTAATTCAACATCATATCTTTTTAAACCTTGTTTTGTTTGTACCCAGATTCCTTGTTTTTCATATTTTTTGTTGTCGGTTTCGGGGGAAAATTTCAACGCTGTATTTGAAACGCAAAGAACATCTTTAACTTCTTTAGTAAGAATTGAAACATTTGCGCTCATCCCGGGGATTGCATAACCTTGTGTGTTATCAACGGAAATTATTACGGTGTATGTTACAACGTTGTTTGTTGTTGTGGATGCTAAGCGGATTTGAGTTACTTTACCGTGGAAAGTTTTGTCTTGATACCCGTCAAGCGTGTATTCGACTTTTTGACCGACTTTGATTTTACCGATATCTGCTTCTGAAACGCTTGCTTCAATTTGCATTTGGGTTAAATCTTTAGCGACTTCAAATAATGTCGGAGTGTTAAAGCTTGCTGCAACAGTCTGCCCGACATCAACCGCTCTTGAAATAACCGTGCCATCGACAGGTGAAGTTATTTTTGAGTAGCCTAAATTTGTTAAATTGTTGTTCAAAGCAGCATTTGTTGCGCTTATTTCAGCGCGCGCCGAATCAACCTCTGCTTTTGCCTGAAGATAATTTGCGCGCGCAAGTTCGACTTCGTCTTTTGAAACGTAGTTTTTTTGATAAAGATGATTGAATCTTTCGTAGTTGTTCTTTTTGTAGCTTAAAGTTGCCTGTGCTTTTTGAAGAGTTGCTTTTGCGTTGTTTAATTTTGCTCTTGATTGGTCAACGTTTGCTTGAAAAAGGCTCGGGTCAAGTTCTGCGAGCAGTTGACCTTTTTTGACCTGTGAATTATAATCGACATAAATTTTTGCAACAGTTCCTGAAACTTGTGTTCCGACTTCGATTGTATTAATCGGTTTGATTGTTCCGGAGGCTTCGACATATTGGGTTATTGTGTCTTTTGTTAATTCTTTTGTGATGTATTTAATTGTGTTTTTTTGTTTGATTGAAACTGCAATCGCAGTAATTAATATAAAAACAACGATAAAAGAAATTATAACTTTTTTATTTGGTTTTACATTCATTATTGTCTAACCCCCATGGATTTTAATAAAGTTTCTCTGGCTACGTTATATTTAAACACGGCATCAACAAAATTTAATTGTGAAGTATTATAATTTGCAAGTGCATCTTGTAATTCTACATAATTATTTAATCCGACACTGTATCTGCCGTCTGCAAGTTCAAAATTTTCAAGTGTTGCTTTAACTTTCATATTCATCAAAGGAACAATGCGCTCTAATCTTCTCATATCGATATAATTTGATTGAACTTCAAAGAAAATGTCTGCTTTTGAAATATTATAATTATGATAAGCAATGTCTAAAATAGCTTCACCCTCTTTTATTTGATAATGGATTCCCATCGGATTAACAGAGCCTAAACCGACACTTGCTCCAAGCTGCAGGGGAGAAGAGTAGCTTGATTCATTTTTTGTATATCCCCAGCTTATATCTCCTGTTATTTGAGGTGCATATTGTTTTTTGATTGCTTTTAGGGATTCCTCCTGTAAGCGTGATAACATTGCGTTTGATTTTAAATCAGGACGAAATTCAAGCGCTTCTTTTACTGCTTCTTCTTTTGAGAGTGTCAGGGGTTTGAATTCAAAATTTTGGATAATATCTTTGTGTTCTATTCCCGATGTGAGCATTATAAGTCCGTCTGCTGTTTTTTTAAATTCATAGCCTGCGGGAGTTATCTGGGTTATATTTTCGATTTTTCTTTTGTAATCTGCTTTTAAAAAATTAAAGTTTTCGGTATTTTGGACTATGAATCCATTAGGTTCTTGATAATACATTGAATTTTGAAGTTCAATTATTGCGCTTTGAAGCGCTTGCTGTCCTTCGACAAGTTGAATTTTAGCATCCGTTAAATTTACCTGTGCGTTAACAACATCAATTTTTGATTTTAATCCCTCATCAAACATCGCCTTTGTCCGTTCGTAGTTTAATTGCTGGATTCTGACGTATTGTTCGTAGATATCTAAGTTTGCTAATGTTGATAAAACTTTGTAATAATTAATTTTGACATTATAAACAATATTTAAAATATCATAATCGTAATCATATTGCGCGCTTAAAACATTATATTTTGACATGTTGATTCTGGCTGTTGTTGCTCCAAAGTCCCAAATCATCTCTGAAACCCCTACGTTAAAACCAAGGGAATTATCATGTGAATTGATTATTCTTGTTCCGTTGTTATTGTTGTGGTTGTAATTTACTCTTCCTGTTAAGCGTGGAGCGTAGTTTGAGCGTGCTTGACCAATTTGTGCTTTTGCGGATTTTATTCTTTCTTTTGAAACGTAAAGATTTGGATTGTGTTCAACCGCATAATTTACACAGTCGTCAATTGTCATTATATGAAGATTTTTTGGCGGTTTATCAAATTTTATAACATCAGGCAGGGCGATTTCTTCTACGCGCCTTTTTTTAAGGGCTTTTTGCTCTTTTTTTTCAAGGTTTTTTTGTTTTTTTTCTTTCAAAAAAGTTTTAAACTGCTTAACTTTTGTCGGTTTTTCTTCTTCAATAGCGAAAACACTTTGAAAATTTGAATTTAGAAAAAATATAAAAATTAAAGATATAAGTATTTTTTGATTTATCTTCAAATGAATCTCCTGAATTAAAGCAACTAAATATCTTGTGAATTATCAATCGTTTCACTTGTTGTCGGTTTCAGAGTTTGACCGATTGATTTTTCAAGGTTAGCTCTTGCGCTGTTGTAATCATAAATTGTTTGATAATACGCCAGTTTCGCGCTAACAAGTGCAACTTGAGAATCTTTTAATTCAATCGCATCTCCGTAGCCGACTTTATATCTGCCGGAGGTTAATTCGTAGTTTTCCTGCGCTTTTTCCATGGCGGTTTTGGCGACAGGGATTCTTGCGCGGGCATCTTTTAACCTTGTGTAAACGTCTTGAATTTCATAATAAATATCGTTAATTTGTGCTTTTACGTCAAATTGCGTTTGTTGGTACAAGGCTTTGGCTTCTTTTATTTGGTTTCTGATTAAAATCGGGTTGACGGTGGGGAATGATACGTATCCGCCGATATCATACCAGTATCTGTCTGTCCAGCTGTCAACGCCGCCGCGGGAGTAGCTTGCTTCAAATTCAACGCTTGGTAAAAAGCTTTTCCAGGCTAATTTGACCCCTTGATTCGCCTCATCAACGCTCAACATCGCGCCTTTAAGGTTTGGGCGGGCATTGTTTGCAATTTCAATTGCTTCTTTCATTGTGATTTCAACAGGTTCGTATTTCAGTGAAATATCAATCATATAAGGGTCTGAAAAAGGCAGTCCCATCGCGTTATTCAATCTTGAATAGGCAACATCGATGTTGTTGTTTGCTGAAATCAAATCTGCGCGCGCTTGTTCCATGTTGGTTTGGGCAAAAAGGACGTCAACTTTTGTTTTTGTGCCGACTTCCCAGAAAGCCATCGCCTGATGATAGGTTTTTGTGTAATTATCAAGCGCTTCTGTTGCAACTTTTCGTTTATCGTAAGCGTAGGCAAGGTTATAATAAGCATCTTTAACAGCACAAACGACTTCGTTCACGGTTGAGTCGATTTCGGTTTTTGTTTTTTCATGAGCGATTTTATTTATTGTGTAGCGGTTTTGAGTGTAGCCGAAGTCGTTGCGATGATGACCGGAGTGCCGGTACAGCGCGTGGCACAA
>CAPYQR010000013.1:4751-8075 GCA_948742005.1 uncultured bacterium | reverse complement strand
AAAAGCGCTTGCTCTCATTCCTCTAATCATTGATAAATCGGGCATTGTGTGTTTTAAAGAACTTGACCAATCAAGGCGCGGGGTGTAGCCTGCTAAAGTTTCCCATTTTTGATATTTTGCAACTTCTGATTTTGCATACGCTGCTTTGATTTTGGGATTGTTAATTAAGGCAAGTTCAATACAATCTGCCATGTTAAGTTCGATTGATTTTGAAATGCCGCCCTCAAGTTTAACAACTTTATCGCTTTTTTCCCCGACAGGCATGTAAACGTTTGTCGGGATTGAATATTCCTCAATTACTTTTTGAGTCGGTTTAAATTCTTTCGATTTTTTGGTTTTGACTTTTATTTTTTTAGGTTTTTTGTTTTTTGAAAATATCTTCATTCCTTTATCAGGGTTCTCGCCATCTTGTGAGTTGTCTTGACAAAAACCTGATGATGTCAATAAAAGGCATAAAGCAACAAATGAAATTATCGTTTTTTTGTTCATTATTCTCCTTTTTCCCCTTTATTTTTATTATGCCATTTTTTTAGTGTTTCTTCTCTTAATTTTTGAATTATTACATAAAACGCGGGAACTAAAATAGTACCTATGATTGCAGCTGCTGCCATCCCGCCAAAAACTGTAACGCCAAGCGATTTTCTTGACATCGACCCCGGGCCTACGGCAAAAACAAGCGGTAAAATCCCGAAAATGAACGCAAGAACCGTCATCATTACCGCTCTGAACCTTGTTGTTGCGGCTTTTATCGCAGCTTCAATTATCGGTAATTTATTTTCATCATGTTCTGTTTTTGCAAATTCAATAATCAAAATCGCCTGTTTTGCGGCCAATCCGATTAACATAATCAGCCCGATTTGAGCGTAAAGGTCGAGCGACTGCCCCCACAGATACTGGAACAAAATCGCCCCGAGCATTGCAATCGGCGCAATTAACATAACGCCAATCGGGAGCATCCAGCTTTCGTATAACGCTACTAAGAAAAGATATACAAAAACCAAAGACATTATTAAAACAACATTTGTTTGTCCTGCGGATTCAATTTCCTGCAGTGAAGTTCCGCTCCAAGCAAAGCCAATGTCTGCGGGTAGATTTTCCTTTGAAAGGCGCTCCATTTCTTTAATTGCATCCCCTGAAGATTGTCCTTTTGCGGGGCTTCCTTGAATTTGGATTGATTTATAAAGGTTAAATCTTGTAATATCATAAGGTCCTGTTGTCGGTTCAACCTTGATTAAGGAAGATAGCGGTGCTGATTTTCCTGAGGCGGTTTTAACATAAACTTTATCAATTGAACCGATTGTCGAGCGATATTCTTCGCTTGCTGACATCATGACTCTGAAAACACGGCCGTGGAGGTTGAAATCGTTAACGTAATATGTACCGAATTGGCTTGATAGGGCTGTATAAACGTCTTGAATATTAATTCCTAGTGCAAGAATTTTTGCATAATCGATATTAAGCATTAATTGCGGTGTTTGGGAATTATATTGTGTAAAAACGCTTGTCAATTTCGGGCTTTGGTTTGCTTTTAAGATTAAATCTTTTGCAATGTTATGAAGCTCCTGCGGGGTTCTTGAACCTTTGTCCAAAAGCTGGTATTCAAAACCGCCGAACATACTTAGACCTTGAATTGCGGGAGGAACAAAAGCATGCATTGTTGTATTCGGGTATTTTGCGCCGAGTGCGTTTGCGCTGTTTAAAATATCGCCGATTTGTTGGTGCGAATTTGCTTTTTGTTCTTTTGACATAAAAATCCGCTTAAACCACGGGGGCGTTAATCTTCCTTTCCATTCTTTTAATTGGACGATTAAAATAGCGCCGTTTTGCCCGTTGAAACCGTTTAGCGCAAGAACAGAGCGAACGCCCGGGATTTTTAAAAAGTCGTTTGTGAGGCTTTCCGTTACTTGATTTGTTTTAGATAATGACGAGCCGTCTTTTAATTGTACGCTTGTAAAGACAGCGCCTGAATCTTCGGTCGGTAAAAATCCTGATGGGATTAATTTGAACATAAAAATCAAGAATAAAACCAATAAAACGTAAGTAATAAGCGTTCTTTTAGGTTTTTCGATAAAATATTTCGAGCTTTCGATGAAGTTTGTTTTGCTCCTTTCAAAGGCTCTGTCAAATTTTTTCAACGAAACATCCCAGCCGTATGCCAAAAATTCTCCCCATGCTTTTGCTTTTTCAATTCCTTGAAGATTTTCTTTATCTTTCCAATAGACTCTATATAATTCTCTATATTTTTCATAAAAACTCCGTTCTGGCATTTCATCTTTGCTTCTTAGGAAAATTGAGCACAAAGCAGGAGCTAAAGTTAACGCCATGACGGTTGAAATACCGACAGAAACCGCGATTGTGATTGCAAATTGCTGATACATTTTGCCTGTAATCCCAGGGATAAAGGCAACGGGGACAAAAACCGCCATTAAAACAAGAGATGTTGCAATAACGGCGCTTGAAACTTCTTCCATTGAAATTATCGCCGCTTCTTTTGGTTTTAAGCCTTTTTCAATGTGCCGCTGAACATTTTCAACGACAACAATTGCATCATCAACAACCGTTCCGACCGCAAGCACCAGCCCGAAAAGCGTTAAGGTATTAATTGAGAATCCGAACGCGGCAAAAGCGGCAAAAGTTCCGATTAAAGAAACAGGAATCGCGCAAAAAGGCACAATACTTGCTCTCCAATCACCAAGGAATAAATAAACAACGCCAACAACGATAAAAATCGCAAGAACGATTGCTTTTACGACTTCTTCTAATGAATCTTTAACAGAATCCGTCGCATTATAAAAAACATAATATGAAATCCCCTCGGGGAAAGATTTTGACAATTCTTCCATCCGTTCGTTACATTTATTTGCAACAGCGATTGAATTTGCGTAGGATAATTGCGAAACCGACATAACAGCAACGGATTTATTATCGACTTTACCGTCTGTTATATAATTTTCACCTGCAAGTTCTACTCGCGCGACATCTGAAACCTTGATTGCCTGTCCGTTTGTGTCGGAGCGCACGATTATATTTTCAAATTCTTCTTTTGTTTTCAAACGCCCCGGGGTTCTAAGGGTTATTGCCATATCCGTTTTATTAACAACAGGTTCGTTTCCTAAAGCCCCTGCTGAAACTTGTGCGTTTTGAGCATTAATTGCATTTGAAACTTCAGAGGGTGAAACATTAAGCGCTGCAAGCTTTTCGCTATCCAGCCAGATACGCATTGAATAATCTTTTCCGCCAAAAACCATGACTTCAGCAACCCCATTCACGCGGGCAAGTTCATCTTTTAAATAAATTGAAGCATAGTTGCTGACTTCAACTTTA
>CAPYQR010000013.1:2783-4741 GCA_948742005.1 uncultured bacterium | reverse complement strand
CCGAAGCGTAATTTGATAAAGTTACAAGGTCAACGGAATTGTCGGGGGAATAAATCCCATAATAAAGTAATCCGCCGCCGCCTGTGTTTTGTTTAACGGTTAAACCGTATCTTGAAACATCTGAGGGCAGGCGCGAAGTTACAAGTGAAACTTTGTTTTGAACGTTAACTACGTTCATATTCGGGTCTGAACCTACTTCAAAATAGATATTAAGCGCGTATTGACCATCTTTTGAATCTGATGTCATATATAACATGTGTTCAACCCCGTTGACCGCCGATTCAATGGGCGAAGCTACGGTGGATTCAATAACGTCAGAGGATGCTCCTGTGTAGGTTGCGCTGACTCTGACCTGGGGTGGCGTAACGGAGGGGTATTCTTCTAAGGGTAAGGCTTTCATGGCTATTATACCGACAAGTATAATAACAATCGAGATAACGAGGGCAAACCTCGGCCTTTCTATGAAAAATTTTGATGACATCCTTTTCTCCCCTTAGGTGTTTTTGGCGCTTTAGCGCCTTTTTTGTATTTTATAGTTGTTAATTTTGAGCTTCTTTTGCTGCTTCGTCTGTTTTTGGTGCAAGTTTCACGGGCATTTTAGGCATAAGTCTTGTTAAAGATGAAGCGATAAATTCATCGTCTTTTGTTAAGCCTTCTTGAATAATCCAGTAATTTTCATATTGTCCGTTATCTTTAAAATATTTTTGAATAACCGTATTGTCTTTGTCAACTGCAAAAACATATCTTCCTTTTGAATCCTGTAAGACGAAATTTTGAGGAATCAAAAGAGCGTTTGTTTTCTGGTTTGAATAAACTTTTACTTTTACAAAATCCCCCGGGATTAAGACATTGTCATTATTTGCAAAAGTTGCCCGAAAATCGATTGTTCCTGTTGTTGTTGAAATTTGATTATCCCAAAAATCCTGAACGCCTTTAATCGGATAAATTTTTCCGCTCGGCAAAATCACATCAACCCTGACGGGGTCAGAGCCTTTTTTCGGGATAAAATCAAGATTTCTGATTTCATCAAACATTTTGGAATCCACGATGTATTTTACATAAATCGGGTTTGTTTTAGTAATTGTAGCGAGTGTTCCTGAAGAAATAGTTACGTAGTTTCCCTCTTGAATTTGAAGCGAACCGATTTTACCGTCAACAGGTGCTTTTATTGTGGTGTAGCTGTAATTTCTTTGTGCTTCCGCTAATTGTGCGTTTGCGGATTTTAGCGCGGCAGCGGCAGCTTGTTTATCAGCGTAAAGTCCGTCGTAGGTTGATTTTGAGATAAAATCTTTTTTAACAAGTTCGCATCCGCGTTCATAATCTCTTGTTGCTTTATATAACGTAGCTTTTGCGTTTTCAACATTGGCGCTTGCTTGATTTAGAGCGTTTTTATACTGGGTTTGTTCAATTGTAAATAAAAGTTGTCCTTTTTTGACAAAATCACCCTCGTTGAAGTGCTTCTTTTGAAGATAACCGTCAATTCTTGCAATTAAATCAACTTTATCGGCAGATTGAACACGCCCGGGGATTTCTATTGATTTAGAAATTTCCTTTTCTTCAACTTGTTTTAATTCAACTGTTGGAGTTGAAGCGAGCTTGAGCTGTTTTGCTCTTGAAATTTCGCCGTATTTGGTTATAGAATATCTGATTCCTATTAAAATAAAGATAGCAATAGATGTGATTATTAGTGTTTTTTTCATATAAAGTCCACAAATCTCCCTGATATATGTTTAATCATAACATAAAAACAAGACTGAAATGAAAAATCCTCTATGTGGAGTAATGCTTCAAGGTTAAATATGATAACTATATTGTTTGAGTATAAATACGAATTTTGAATTTAGCAATTAATATTGATTTGTCGTTATCATAAGGTTCAAGATAAATCTCTTGAATACTGCTTAAGTATTTTTCTTTTGCAATATTTTTAAAGAAATTTTGTAATTGCGCGTATTTTC
>CAPYQR010000013.1:0-2773 GCA_948742005.1 uncultured bacterium | reverse complement strand
CCGACAGCAGTGAATGATAATTCGCAAGCATTGTATCCTTCGATGTTTGTTAAAAGGATTTTATCATCCTGCGGAGCGTAGTTATAATCGATTGAACGGATTCTGATTCCGCTTGCGGCAATGTTAGATAAAATATTTTCAAACATTATACCAAATGATGCTTCTGAGGTGAATTGAGCACCCATTACCTTGTAGATTATTTTGCCTGATTCGGATTGCTTTTTTTTGCCCATTTTTTTTGCTTCTTGTGCTTTCAATAATCCTTGCAGGGTTTGATCCTTTTTTTCAAATTCTTGCTTTTTGGTTTTAATATCTTCCATGTTTGCAAGAACATTCATACCTTTGTCATAGGTAAAGTATCCGCCGCCTATTACTACGGCTAATAAAAGTATGACCCAAATTATATTTTCTTTAATTAATTTCTCATTCATTACTAATCTCTACTCCGCAGGTGTCATCTGATCAGAAGTTTGTTCTACTCCTGTTCCTTGTTTTCTTATTATGATTGCTTCTTCAGCTTTGATTTTGTCAATCATGGTTGTTCCGTCTTGGAATCTTGTTTCATCTCTTTGTTGAACTTGTTGTGTTGTAAAGTCAACTTGAACATTTGCAATTTCAAAACTGTATAATCTGTCGGTATTTTTATTCAAAGACAGACTTTCGATATATTTGCCTTCTTCGCTGTCGGGCGCACTGTCTGTAATTACTTTCATTTCTGTCAGTTTAATATTTGTTTGAGGAGAAATTGCTCTTAGATTTTTATAATAATCATAAATATCTACAATGCTTTGTGCTGATTGCTGTAATGCTTTGTTTTGCAACTTCGTCTATAATTCCTGTTATATCAATCTCAGGCTTTTTATCTGCTTCTGAAAATTGTGCTGTTTGTTTGTCGATTTCTTTAATTTTATTTGTTAAGCTTGAAATTTGTTTTTCTTGAGCTGAGCCCAGAAGCGCCAGACTGATAACAATTGCGGCAAAAACAGCACCAAGAAGCAAGGAAATTGTGACGCTTATTTTCATTATTAATTCGTTTGTAACTTCAATTTCCTGACCCATAAAATCAAAAGTTGTATAAACCCCAAGGTTTGCATCAGGATCATCCGCCATAACATTTAAGATTATTGGAGCGGTTTTTTTGTTTAGTGAACAAGCACCGATTGTGCTTAGGGTTAATTTGTTGATTTCGCTTCTTTGTGTTGAGCATTCAACATCCAAAACGGGGCTGACCGAGTGTTTGTTTGTATTAATCGGTACAATTTCGCCGACAAAATCAATATAATTTTTTAACAAGTCTGCGCTGATTTCATCAGTTTGGCTTATTATGTATAATTTTGTAGAAGTTTCGTTTCCTTTTAATAATTGCGAAGCATTAGCGGCAATGCTGTCATAAGCTTCTTCCGTTGAATAAGAACGAACGGCAAGAGGAACTTCGCTGCAGGTTACAAGCTGTTTTCCGTCCATTTGGAATAAGACGTAACTGTTTGTATTAATTAACATTGCAGACCATGATGCGTTTTCAAAAATAACATCATCAATTAATCCTGCTACCTGCATACCTCTTAGAGTTGCACTGTAATCTGATTCAACACCGACCAATTGCATACCGAGGTCGTGAATTATATCTTTTAATTGGTCAACAACGCTTTTTTGTATTGATGAATATGCCCAGCGTTTTTGTCCTGCATCGCCAATATTTGCAACTTCAAACCAGCCTGATACAGGTTCTTCTTTTTTAAATAAATAAAATTCTTCCGCTTTTGATAAAAAGATATTTTTTAAATCAGCATCAGAAGTTACGGGTGGCAGCTCTATAAAATCAAAGTAAACATTGGGAAGAACAATGTATACCAAGCTTTTCGGCGGTATAGCCATTTCGTCAAAAAGTTCTGATAACGCTGTTTTAAATTGTATGTAATTTTGAATTTCTCTGTTTGAGAAATTGTATTCGACCTTTTTAACACCGTAATTTTTAATGGTCATCGTGGGTTTGTTTAAAACCGCAACTTCTAAACCTGTCCCGGGTGTTAACGAAATTCCAACTATTTGTTTTTGATTACCGGAGTTTAAAAAATTTAACATCTCTATAAATTCTATTTATTCCAAATACTACTCTTTTATTTTATAATACAATAATTAATACAAAAGTGTTAATTACTTTACAATTATATACAAAAAAAGGAAAAAAATGAATACAGAATCATCTAAAAATTTGATATACGGAAAAAATTCAATTTATGAAGTATTGGCGAAAAATCCGCGCAGAATCAATAAAATCTACATTCAAAAAGGATTTTCTTACGATAAAAAAATGAAAAAAATACACGATTTGGCGTATGAAAATAAAATAATAATTCAAAATACTTCTTTACAAAAATTCAAAGAATATTTTGAGCCTGATGTTAATTTTCAAGGAATCATCGCAAGTGTTTCAAGTGTTGAATATATAGAACTTGAAGAGTTTTTGGAAAATTCGCAACATACAAACACTTATAAAAAAATAGTAATTTTAGACGGAATAAAAGACCCGCATAATTTTGGCGCAATTATAAGAACCTGTGCTGCAGTAGGCGTTGATGCAATCATGGTAGCAAACCACAGGAGCTGTCCTGTAAATGCTACGGTTGAAAAAATTTCATCAGGCGCGGTTAATCATATTCCGATTATAAAAACAACCAGCCTTTCAGGCAGTATTGATATTTTAAAAAAGAACAACTACTGGGTAATTGCAACTCAAATGCAAGCTCAAGATAATTATTATGAAATTGATTAT
>CAPYQR010000012.1:17673-19230 GCA_948742005.1 uncultured bacterium | reverse complement strand
GGGAAATATTTTCGTTTTGTTTAATTCCGAGTTTGATAAATTCTTTTTTTAAAAAAGCAAGCAAAAAATACGCTTCCTTGTAGGTTATTTGCGTTTTTAAATCCTTATCGCAAAAAGCAATTGAATCAGGATATTTTTCATAACTTCTGTGCCAGATTTGCGCTAATGAATTATATTTAAACGAGTTCATGATTATATTATATTCCTTTATTTGTTAAGGGGCAAATTTTCAATATTTTTCCATAATTTCTCTGAATTTTGGCGGAAAATCATTAATATTTTTGGTGATTGCCGCGGGTTCTTTTTTGATGTTCAGATAATCTTGATATTCTTTTTGGTGCTCATTTCCCCATTTTAAAAGTTCTTCTTTTTGTTTTTTTAATTCATAATCGACATTTTCTTTAGTTAAAACAACATATAAATCTTCATCCTTATAAGGAGTATCAAAAAGAGCTGCATAAACATAGTATCCATATGTTTTGATTGGGTGCATTGCATCTTTATACAGATAAAATGCATCGGCAAGGTTTAGTGTTGTATGTTTATTCAATATTGCAAAATCTATTAAAGAGCCTGTTTCCTCAACTATAAATTTTTTCATTTCAAAAATATTTTCATTATAATGTTCCCAAAGCCAAAATTGGGCGTATGCTGATATGGGTGCTGTGTAATAGATTGTTTTTATATTTCTTTTTTTTAATTCAAGATTTATTTTTTTATATATTTTCTTGCCACGTTCAAGATATAAATTTTTTGAAATCGACTCGCCGTTATAACATTGTTTTATATATGTTGAAAAACCCCTTTGTTTTTTGTTAAAAAGTTTTTGCAAACTTTTCTTTGTGGTGCTTTGAGATAGAAATACTTTGTGAATTTCTTTGAAGTTTAAATTATTACCGGTATATTCGGGCACTTCTAATAGACTTTTGCTTGCAATTGCACATAAATCAACAATCAACAGGGCTGTTTTTGTCTCTTTATGCAAGTTTAGGAAATTAAAAAGAATTTTATCGGAATTTTCAATGTTTAATAAAGAATGTCCTATGTTCGCAATTTTGTGGTTAAAACAATCAAGCTTCAAAAGCATAGGAATCGAACCACCGGATAAAACATAATCATATTTGTATTTTTTATGTAATTTTATCGGAATATATGGAAAATCAATAATTGAACCTGATATGTTTATTTCTTCTTTTTTGTGAAATAAATCATGGGGGTCTACTATGTAATTAAATAAAGAAATTATTAATAAACTTCCTACTAATATATATATATATATATATATTAGTATATTTTTCTTACCCTTTATCATTTTTTAACAAAACTTACTCAATCTTCTCAAAATTTCATCTTTTCCCAAAATTTGAATCGTTGCAACCATGTCTGCGCCTCTTGTTCTGCCTGTCAGAGCGCTTCTGATTGCCCACATTGTTTCTTTGGGTTTGAAATTGTTGTTTTCTTTGAAATAAGTTCTTAAATCTCCGAGTTTTTCATGGATATCATCATGGTTACTAAAATCGTAGGTTTCAACTTCCTGCTTGAATTTTGGCAAGACAT